>CAZPHK010000030.1:0-11556 GCA_964586015.1 uncultured Acidobacteriota bacterium
GGAGCCGGCCACCCTTCGGAACGCGGCCCGCTGTACTTTTACCACGGGCTGCTAGTACTACTACGTTAAGTTAATATAGACTTTCAGTTAACTATTGTGGTATTCTCGCGGCATGAACTCAAAACAACTTGAGAAATGCCGAAGTCGTTTGGAAATGTTTTTAAAGGATCTCCTGGAACCTATGGGACGTATCGAACGGCACCACTGGGGATCCGTATATGTCCGAGGGCTGCTGACAGACGGAGAGCGTAAATCAATTGAGCCGATGGCAGCGCGGACACCCGATGGAAACGTCCAGGCAATGCAACAGTTTGTAGGCCAAAGCCCTTGGGAGTGGAGTCCCGTGTGGGAACGGCTTAGCAGGCGGATGACGGCAGAACTGGAGCCGGATCCTATCTGGGCTATTGATGATACGGGATTTCCTAAAAAGGGGATCCACTCTGTTGGTGTGGCCCGGCAATATTCGGGAACTTTAGGAAAAACAGCCAATTGCCAGGTTGCCGTGAGTTTGCACCATGTAGGAGAACAGGGCAGTGCGATTTTGGGATTTCGACTGTACTTGCCGGAGAGTTGGGCCAATGATTTCACCCGACGAAAAGACGCAGGTGTTCCGGATGATGTGACTTTTAAGAAGAAATGGGAACTCGCCCTAGAACTCATTGACCAAGCTCGCAATTGGCGTTTAACAGATCGGATCGTAGTTGCCGATGCCGGTTATGGGGATGCGACAGAATTTCGGAATGAGCTTGAAGTACGCAATCTCCATTATGTAGTGGGAGTTTCAACAAATCTTGGTGTTTGGATAAAGCCTCCCAAGGCAAAGATAAAGAAATACGGGGGTATGGGTCGCCCGACGACCCAATATGATTACGGGAAACAAAAACCCTTGAGTGCTTTTGAGGCTGCAAAAAAAGCGAAGGGTTGGAAGAACATTCGCTGGCGCAGCGGGAGTAAAGGATGGTTGGAATCACGTTTTGCTGCCTTAAGAGTCCAACCTTCTCATGGATTCGTTGAGGGTAAGCCCCCAAACAAAGAGGTGTGGTTGCTGATCGAATGGCCAACTGAAGAAAAGGAGCCCACCAAGTATTTTCTCTGTGATCTACCAGCTTCTTATACGTTACGCCGTCTTGTGAGACTTGCAAAAGCTCGCTGGAAAATAGAACAGGATTATCAGCAACTGAAAGAGGAACTGGGTCTAGATCATTACGAGGGACGCTATTGGACGGGTTGGCATCATCACGTAACGCTGGTGATGATGGCGCAGGCATTTTTAACACTGGAAACCCTTCGCAATAAAAAAAACTTCTGGGTGGACCCTGCCACGGACTCGTCATGAGTTGCAGTATATGCTCATTACCTGGACTGGTATTTGTGCTTGTTGTGGGTCCGTTGTTAACAACACAAGGGCACGCAGCCCTTAATTTAACTTAACGTAGTAGTACTAGGCGCTGAACCTGAAACTTGTTAACAAAACCTGTGAACCTGGTAACTTTTGAACTGCATATGAACTCCCGAGTCACTAACTATTAAATCCGGTGAAGCTAAAAACACAAGCGGAAGCTGGACTTGCTTCCGGCCCTTTGTATGAATACAACCGGATTGAGAACACTTTCGGAAATCTGAATAAACCGGTTCCCTGTTTGTTTTTAATCTTCAATTTTAAATCTTTAATCTTTAATTACTGTATCGACATCTATATAGGATGTAAAATTTAGTTGTTTGATTAATACTTTGAGCAAATATTTCATGAATGCAAACGGACGCATACTCGTAGCCGACGATGAACAGATCATACGCGAGGTTCTTTCGGATCTCCTGTCTTCCGAATCCTATACCGTCGATCAAGCGGAATACGGCGCGCAGGCATTGGAAATGGTCCGGAGCGGGGACTATGGCGCAGTGCTCCTGGATCTGATGCTGCCGGACCTGGACGGTCTCCAGGTGCTGGAAGAAGTGATGGAGATAGAAAACCGGCCGGAAGTCATAATAATTACGGCATACGCATCCATCGAAAAAGCCATACGTGCAACCAAGTTAGGCGCGTTTGATTTTTTCGAGAAGCCTTTCAAGAATGACAAATTGCTGCTGGCGATAAAAAACGCGCTGGAGCACCGCCGTCTTCTGGAAGAAAACCAGCTTCTTCGCAAAACCCTGCACGATCGCTACAGTTTCCACAATATCATCGGCAAGAGCGCGGGAATGCAGCAGGTTTTCGATCTTATCTCTCAGGCCGCCCCCCGCCGGAGCACCATCCTCATCCAGGGAGAAAGCGGAACAGGGAAGGAGTTGGTGGCAAAGGCGATTCATGCGTCCAGCGGAAGGGCCGACGCCCCTTTCATTGCCATAAACTGCGGCAACATTCCCTCCGAGCTCCTCGAAAGCGAGCTTTTCGGGCATGTTCGTGGAGCTTTTACGGGAGCAACAAGTACCAAAAAGGGGCTGTTCGAAGCCGCCGACGGAGGGACTCTTTTCCTGGATGAGGTGACGACAATTTCACTCGAAATTCAGTCCAAGCTTCTCCGGGTAATCCAGGAGCGGGAATTCCGCCGTCTGGGCGGTCTGGATAACATCAAAGTGGATGTGCGCATTATAGCGGCCAGCAACTCGGATCTGCAGGCGGCGGTTCGGCAGGGAACCTTCCGCGAAGACCTGTACTACCGGCTGAACGTCATCACAATTCAAATTCCTCCTTTGCGGGAAAGACCGCAGGATATTCCACTTTTAACAGACTTCTTCATAAAAAAATACGGCGATGAAAACCAAAGAGGCAATCTGTCCATGGATCCTTCGGCCATGAAGGCCTTGATTGATTACCAGTGGCCCGGAAATGTCCGCGAACTGGAAAATGTAATTGAACGCGCCGTTGTCCTGTCACCGGGCAGCGCCATCACCCAGGATCTGTTCCCGGGCAACATTTTCGCCCCGCCACCTGAAACGGCATTCCTGTTGTCGGAGGAACCCATCTCTCTGAAGGAGAAAGTGGGAAATTATGAAAAGTCCCTTATTATGGCCGCTCTTGAAAAAACGGGCTGGAACCAGAAAAAAGCGGCCCGGCTCCTCTCCGTCAACGCCACTACCCTGAATGAAAAACTGAAGCGCCTGAAAATCAAGGAACCGTAGCCCGGATTCTTCACTATAATTCAGTTTGAGTTGAACGTTCGAACGTGAAACGTTGAACGTCTAACTTTTAACGTTTTAACGGATCTTTAATACCTGAAGCACTAACACACGAGAGACTTTTTTCGTTACACGTTGGACGTTTCACGTTTGAAGTTGAATGTTGCACGTTCGAACGTCTTAAAAGTGAAATGAGTGCCGTTGATTCCTCTGAACTTTTGCATCGATTGACTTCATCTTACGTAATGGATACCTTTATGGAATGATCTTTTCTTTGGGGGTTTTATGCGGAGATTTACCGTTCTTGGTTTCCTGTTCATGTTCACAATATTGGTATTGAGCGAAACAGCGCCGGTTCGGGCCGATTATAAGCAGGCCGTCGCCTATTACAGTCAGGGGCAATATGAAAAAGCGATCCAGGAGCTCCAGCCCGATCTTGACCGGAACCCGGACTGGGAATTCGGCCACAGACTGCTCGGATTGTGCTACCTGAACCTCAATAATAATGCCCTGGCTGCATCGTCGCTCTCCCGCGCCGTTCAGCTTAAATCCAGCGCTTTCATAACATATTTCGGGCTCGGCCAGGCATATTTCAACATGCAGAAGTACAGGGACTGCATCGATGCACTGAACAGGGGGGAGCCTCTTGCGGATAAGGAAAAAGATCCGGAGGCCGAGAAAGCACGGCTGTACAGGCTCCGCGGTTCGGCCTATTACCGGTTGAACAATTTTTCAGAAGCTGTAACCGACCTGACCCGGGCGCTTCGGATCAACCAGGGCGACTGGTCCGAATTTGCAATGCTGGGCATCTCCTATTTCAACCTGGATCGAACGGACGAAGCCATAGAAACTCTTGAAAAAGCCAATTCCATGAAGCAGGATCAGACAACGATCCTGGAAGTGCTTGGGAAATCCTATCTGAAAAAAGGAATCGCGGCTCTGTCCGAAAAACAGTTTAATTCCGCGGTTAAATTTCTGAAGAAGGGTCTGGATTACGATCCAAAGAACGGATACATCCATTACAACCTGGCGGAAGCATATCTGTTTGAAAAAAAATACTCCGATGCGGAGAAAGCCCTGAACCAGGCCGCCTCACTCATGCCTCAGGAACCGGATGTTTATGAACGGCTGGGGCTGGTCTATGAAAAGCAGAAGAAATGGGACAGCGCCTTAAAAGCGTACAAAAAGGCTGAAGGAATCCAATCGTCCGACTCCATAAAAAAAGCGATTGAAAGAGTCACTGAGAATAAGAATCAGCAGTAGGGGCAAACCTTCCGGCTTCGCTCTAGCCGAAGCTTCGCTTCGGCCGAGCTACGCCGGACAAGTGTGTTCGCCCTCATGACTAATTCAAATAAACGATCGATAAGCAAACATTAGTAAAGCCATAAATACAGGGGCGGGATCATATGTATAGATTTTTATTGACGGTTTTCCAGCGCCTCGATTCCCGATAGCACAACAGGCTTACCATTGGGGAATTCAGCCAAAATAGTCAGTTTACCGCCCATTGCCTCAATATAGTTTTTTAGAGTGGAAAGGAGTAGATCGCTGCGTTGCTCCAACTTGGAAATCTGGTCCTGCCCGATACCAAGGCTTTTTGCCAGCCTCTGCTGAGTAAGTTTATGTGCTTTGCGAAGCTCACGAAGCGTCATTTCTTCGGCAAGTAGTTCCTGGGCTCGTTTAGAAATTTTTTTCCTGCGAGCCGGACTCATTTCTTTTCTTATACGCTCCAAATTTTTCATGCTTGCTTCTCGACCTTCTTTATTGCCGCACAATGTGCCTTATAGCGGGAATCAGCTTTCGCTATTAACCGTTTATAAAAACGACTTTCGCTGATACCCGATTTGTCTCCACCGCATAAAACAACCGCCTGACGATTAGGATCGAATGCAAATGCAAACCGCCATGCTCTATCACAGGCATCGAATCTCAGCTCCTTCATATTCTTGTGTTTGGATCCTTTAAGAGTATCGACGCGTGGCCTGTTCATCTGCGGCCCGATTATTTCCAATACTTCTACATGCGCTAGGAGTTCATCCTGTACTTCTTTCGGCAAGTACTCGAATTCTTCCATAAAGTCGGCATGAAATTCAACATCCCAAGCCATAACGAAATTATGCCATAGAATACATATGCATTACAATGCATATATTTAATTGTTTTGTTTAAAAGTCGCCAGACATTTTGCCTGTCAATCTCATATCAGGGACCATACATGGACTTCAGATATAAGGAAAGCATGATTACCATTCCCAATATTTACAATGATGGAATTCTAAGAAGAGCCAAGAAAAAAATGTAATAATGGATGTACAAGTCTTTGCAAGATTCTGTGAACAATTATGAAGAAGATTGTAGGGGCGGAGGTGGAAGATTCGCCCCTACTGGCTATCGGCTACCTTGTAGACGCCGCTCCAGCGACGCATATTCCCCGACTCATCGATTGCGGTGACCTGATAGCCGTATTCGCCGGGGGTGCAGTCGGCCGCGACGGGGATCTTTCCTACAATATACTCGGAAGACGGATCGGAATCCGCCTGGGCCTGATAAATCTTCCCGGCCCGATCGTCCCGAATAAAAACACCATCCGGAACAAGGTCGCCGTCGTTGTCTTCAAACCGCAGACGCATGCCCAGGGCATAGCCCGCTTCGACCGCTTCGGAATCAAAAATAGTTTCGATAAGCCGGGGCACTCCTTCCGCCGACACGGTAATCTCCTCGGGAGCGCGATATTCCCGCACTCTGTCCAGCCAGATTTTTTCAAGCTCAGGAGCCGGTTTCTTAAAGGCGTCTTTCAGGCTTCTGGACAGGTTGGCCCGTCTCAGTGTTTCAAAAAACTTCAGCGGACTCTCGCGGCCTTCCCGATCCCTGAAAGTCAACAGGAAGGTGATGCCCGGTGCCGCGCTTCTCATGCAGCGGCGATCTTTTGAAAAATCGGACCATACGCGCTGGGATTCCAGACCCAACTGGCCCATTGCATCCAGAAACTGGGAGATTACCCAGGCACTCTCCAGACTTCGTGAGTTATGATCAAACTCGCGCACAAGGATTTCTATCATCCCCTCGTACATAAATTCATAATCCGGCCGGGAGGCGCCGCGGGAGTGTTGAAACAAACCCAGGCGTGCTATTTCCCGCTTGCACTCGTTCAACAGAAGAACCCTGGGATTGGAAAAAACCGGCTGGTTCATGCCGATAATGATGCTGCTTTCCCGGTAATTTGTGCTGCTCTCCTTCAAGTCCCAGTCAACCAGCAGAATTATTTTATTCGGGAGTTCGATATCAAGCGCCCCCTGGAGAAACCTGTAGAACCTCTCGAGGTCCGATATAACGCGACGCCCGAGCAGATCCCTTTCCTTCGAGATGCGAAGCAAAAGATGATCGGACGTAATGTCTTTATATTGCTGGGAAAATATTTCGGGGCAAGAAGGTCCCAGAAAGCCCAAAAGGATTATTAGCAATAAGGTAAATTTACGCATCGGCCGAGAAACTCTTCAGAGCTGCAGCTTCATCCTCATACGAGTCAAATACGTTCAATAGATTTGTAATATTCAGCAAGTCGATAATGCGTTCATTGGGAGAAAGGAGCTTTAAACTTCCGCCGTTTCTGCGAAGCGCGGTGAAGCACCGGATGATCTCGCCCAATCCGGCACTGTCTATATAGGGAACTTTGGCCAAATTCAATAGAATATTCTTCGCGCTTTTCTTCAAAAGATCGTCCACAGCTTTCTTAATTTCCACATCTCCCTCACCCAGAAGGATTTTTCCCTCAACATCAATTATTATAACGTCCCCATTCCTTCTCGTCGAAAACTTCATTGGCGCCTCCAGTGTCTGAAGAGAACCCAGCATGCCTTTTCACAAACCTTGCGGCCGTCGGCGGTCAGTCCGGCGAAGCGATCATTCCCTTTTACGTCCGCACCGATTTAAATAAACTCCCGTGAAAGTGGCAGGCTAGCATAGCCTTGAAATAGTGTCAATTTCACCGATGCATAGGTTTCTTGATCGTTTTCACGGCCTGTGCTATACATCAAGACATAAACTTGCTGTATTCAACGGGTTTTGCCGCTTAGCCTACAACGGCAATTCCAGCCAAAAGTCGCGGATTAACGCCCCATAAGATTAACCACGGAGGGGGAAGGAAGCCATGAGCACAATACGCAGCGTTAAAGCCAGAGAAATCCTTGATTCGAGAGGCAACCCTACAGTCGAAGCCGAAGTCGTCCTGGACAACAATATCCAGGGAACCGCAGCCGTTCCTTCCGGCGCATCCACGGGCACGCATGAAGCCGTGGAACTTCGGGACGGAGATGATTCCAGGTTCTCGGGCAAAGGCGTACGGCAGGCCGTGGAAAACGTAAACACCATTATCGCTCCGGCTCTTGCCGGTGAAAATGTTTTTAACCAGCGCGATCTGGATCAAATCCTCATCAACCTGGACGGTTCCCCCAACAAATCGCAGCTTGGCGCTAACGCGATCCTGTCGGTTTCCCTTGCCGCGGCGCGGGCGGCCTCCACCAGCCTGGGCTTGTCTCTGTTCCGCTACCTGGGAGGAACGAACGCGTGCATTCTTCCGGTTCCAATGATGAACATTCTCAACGGAGGCGCCCACGCGGACAATAATCTGGATATCCAGGAATTCATGATCGTTCCCTCCGGCGCAGAGTCTTTCTCCCAGAGCCTGCGCATGGGGGTCGAAACCTTCCATACCCTTAAAGGTGTTCTGAAACAAAAGGGCTATATCACGACGGTCGGGGATGAGGGCGGGTTCGCACCCAGCGTAAAGTCGCATGAAGAAGCCATTGAAATGATACTGGAAGCCATAGAAAAGGCGGGGTACAAGCCGGGAGAGCAGATATACATGGCCCTGGATCCAGCCGCCAGCGAATTCTATGAAGGCAAAACGTATCAGTTCAAAAAATCCACAGGGGCAAGTCTGGATTCGGACAAGCTGGTTCAACTTTACGAAAACTGGGTTCGCCAATATCCCATCGTATCCATCGAAGACGGTATGGCTGAGGATGACTGGCAGGGATGGATGGCATTGACGTCCGCTCTCGGGGAACAGATTCAGCTGGTCGGTGACGATGTATTCGTCACAAACGCAAAACGGCTGCAGGATGGGATTGCGGACGGCGTCGCCAACAGCATTCTGATAAAGCTGAACCAGGTCGGGACATTAAGCGAAACCATGGATACGATCGAGCTGGCCAAAGGGGACGGGTACACGACCGTAATATCCCACCGTTCCGGAGAAACCGAAGATACCTTCATTGCCGATCTGGCGGTCGCGACAAATGCCGGCCAGATAAAAAGCGGGTCCGCCAGCCGCACGGACCGCGTCTGCAAATACAACCGGTTGCTTCGCATCGAGGAAGAACTGAAAGGACAGGCCCAGTTTATAGGAATGCAGCTTTTCTAGATCGTATTTACCGGAATTCCGCGGAAAAATCCTGATTATAGCAGGGCATTTCCCGGATTAAGACGCGCGCTCCGAGGGCTCATCACTCGCGATTTGCCCGTCCAGAAGCCGGATCACACGGTGCGCATGGGCGGCGATATCGGCTTCATGCGTCACCAGAATAATTGTATTCCCCTTCTGATACAGGGCGTCGAACAGAGCCATAATATCCCTGCTGGTTGTCGAATCCAGGTTTCCGGTCGGCTCATCGGCGAGAATGATGGAAGGATTATTGATGAGAGCCCGGGCGATAGCCACCCTCTGTCTCTGACCGCCGGACAGTTCGTTGGGCCGGTGATAAACCCTTTCTCCCAGCTCTACCGACTGCAGGGCCTGTATTGCGCGTTCTTTGCGTTCGTGGGCGGGCGTGCCGTTGTAGATAAGCGGAAGCTCCACGTTATGGAGAGCCGAGGCGCGGGGCAGAAGGTTGAAGGTCTGAAACACAAATCCTATTTCCTTGTTCCGGATATGGGCAAGTTCATCATCGTCCATTTCCGACACGAGCCGCTTATTCAGCAGGTATGTTCCTTTTGAGGGGGTGTCCAGGCAGCCGATCAGGTTCATCATTGTAGATTTTCCCGATCCGGACGGCCCCATAATGGCCAGGTATTCCCCCTTCTTGATTTCAAATGTGACGCCACGCAAGGCGTGGATCTCTTCAGATCCCATTTGATAGGTCTTCCAGAGATTTTCAATGTGTATCAGGCTGCCGTTTTTCGCAGCTGCTTCAGATCCATTCGTTCCGCTCATTCCCTATACCTCTTTACTCAAATAAGGCAGATCTTTTGTTTTACTCCGATTCAGATTTATCCTTATTAATAATTCTTACATAGGCTCCATCTTTTATGGTTCTCAAGGTTTGAAAACTGCCGGTAACAATTTCCTCTCCATCCTTCAGGTTGTTCAGGACTTCAATATCGGACTCGCCCGTAATTCCGGTTTCAATCGGACGGAAACGAGCCCGCATTTTATCATCGATCACAAAAACGCCTTCGAGCTCTTCCTTTTCTTTATCTTTTTTGGAATCGGTATTCGCCTGAACGACGGACTCGTTGCTTTTATTTTCAAGGTCCGGTTCAATATACTTTCCGTTCTCATCCACTTTAACTTCACGGATCGTCAAAGCCTGGATAGGTATGGCGAGAACGTCTTTCCTTGTTTCCGTCGTAATATCGCTGGTGCAGGACAACCCCGGACGGAGTTTATCCGAGGGATTCTTCAGAGTGACAATCACCTTGAAGTCTTTTGCCTCCTGCTGGGACGTTCCGGCGATCGGGCTGTTGCCGATTTCAGTAACCTGACCCTCGAATTTGACATCGGGAAGCGCATCGACTTCAACCTCGGCAAAATCCCCGATGGAAAGACCGACAATTTCCGTCTCATCAACCTTAAGCTCCGCCTGAATGACGCTGAGGTCCGCAATTTCCATAATGGTGGCTTCGGGATTGTTCTGGTTCCCGGGCACGGCCCTTTCTCCTTCCTCCTTAGCCAGTTTTACGATAACCCCATCCTGAGGGGATGTAATGGTCGATTTTTTCGCATTGTCCTGTGCCTGGACCAGCCTTGCCTCGGCCGATTTTTCCGACGCTTCGGCATTTTTTACGGAAAGCCTCATTTGCTCGATTTTATTAATCGAGAGCTCGATCTGGGCTTCCGTCTGTTTTATGGTCTCTTTCTGGATTTCCAGAATGGATTTCGCGGAATTCAGTGAATTCTGCGCAGCTTCATAATCGTCGTTCGAAAGCAATCTTTCTTCATGGAGTTTTTGATAACGCCTGAAACTGTTCAGCTCTCTATTATAATTATTCTCTTTCTGTATAAGATCGGCACGCTGCTGATTGAGGGACGCTTCGTCCCGTTTAAGCTGCAGTTCCGCATTCAACAGGTCAATCTTTCTATTCCGTACTTCCGCAACCGACTGTTCGTATCCGGCTACCGCTATATTTTTCTCCGCCTCCCTCTGTATGGGATCTATTTGAAGGAGCATATCGCCCTTCTTAACTTTATCTCCTTCATTTACCATAATTTCCGTAATGATCCCCGCTACTTCGGACTGAAGGTTGACGTATTTTTCAGCACGGATCTCCCCACTTGCCGTTACCTTAGAGGTCAACAGATCCACTCGCTCCGCTTTGGCCGTTTGTACGACTACAGCATGCTTATTCGATGTTATAATGATGGCTATCAGCAGAACAAGCAGCATCAATCCAGCGCCACCACTGATTATTATAATTTTCATCTTCCGATTCATCCGTGCCTCCATTAACCGCAATGACGAATACTACGAGTACGGTTGACCAAAGGTTTCATAAAAGAATGCAAAAGATACATTATCCAGCATTGTAGCCGGTTTTCAACTGGCTGATCCCATTAAAGTTAATTATTTTCATCTCCCGAAGCGAATCCCTACCGGATCTTCATTAAAACTGCGTTTCACCGGTGTCCTGTGGGCCGGCTCCCCATTTATAAGTATAGTGGAATTTTTCATAGGATCGAAGTCCCGGCCATTCTCTCTATATTTAAACGAACTTTATGCCGATTTATTACAGTAAGTATAAATAGCCGACCTGATTCGTCTTTAAATTCCAGGTCGGAATCATACGGCAGAGGAGAACACGCGATCCGAAGCGCGATTGAAACTCATGCCGAATGAGCGTAAAATAATTGGGGTGAAAAACAAAAATACCCGGGAGAATGCTGATGCCGGATAGGGATATCAATCGTTTCATGAAAAATCTTGGCGAGACAATCAATGAGACTCTGGCGGAATCTCCCAAAATCAACGATTGCATCCAGGAAATTCGGGATTCCGGGTATGAAGTTTTTCTGGTGATCGAAGCCAAGGTTGGATTCAGCCGGAAGGGCGGAGAGGAAAACTGTATTTCTTCCGACTTTTCCGATGAATCGGTGAAGCTTCTAATCACGCCTGAGGACGCAAAATTTCTCAAATCCCTGAAAATTTCTGTGGACTAACAGCC
>CAZPHK010000030.1:11656-26810 GCA_964586015.1 uncultured Acidobacteriota bacterium
CCCTCAGGGTCCTCAGGTTCGCCTGAGGACGCAAAATTTCTCAAATCCCTGAAAATTTCTGTGGACTAACAGCCCGTCTGTCTGCCCCTGATCTCCCTCAGGGTCCTCAGGTTCGCCTGAGGACGCAAAATTTCTCAAATCCCTGAAAACAAATATCTTTCATAGGAAACACACTAAAACCCAATGCTACTAATATTATCGTAGTTCGCGGGTTTGAACCTAATGCTCGATCAAAGATCAGATCTTTTATTCTGCTTCCGTAAGAGCGGATCCGGAGGATTGATCCGAGGGATAAACGTTATTTGCTGAGGCTTCTGTCTTATGTTCCGGCATTTCACTCATATTACAGCGGCCTTCAAAAGTCGCGCCCGCTTCTATGATGAGGCACGGGGAATAGATGTCTCCGAACACCTTGCCGTCTTTGTGTATCTCCACTCGGTCGGAAGCCCGGATAATTCCCCTGAATTCTCCGTTGACTGAAATATTCCGGACACTGACTTCAGCGTCGATTACACCGGAGGCGCCTACTATCAAAGACCCTTCGGAACGTACCGTGCCTTTAATGACACCGTCAACCCGCATTCCGCCTGAAAAGGTAATTTCGCCGGCAATTTCAGTTCCCTTGCCAAGAAGACTTATAATTTCATCCTCTCTTTTCCCTTTGTTTAGTCCCATAACCCTACTCCGTGGATCCGGCTCTTTCGGTTAATATTCCATAGATGCGCATCAATTCATCCTGGCCGTAGTAATGAATCCGTATCTCTCCTTTATTCTTAGACTTAGAGTAAATTTCCACTTTTGTTCCGAGGACCGTTCTCAGCCGGTCCGCCGCAGCCGTTTCGTTTGGATCTTCGATTTTCGGCAGTGACGGCGCTTTTGTCTGTCGCCTGGCCCACCGCTCCGCATCCCGTACTGACCAGCCTTTATCGATGATAACCTGGGAAATTTTCCCCATTTCGGAGGCGCTGGAATTCGAAGAAAGCAGTGCGCGGGCGTGTCCCGGAGAGAGTTTCCCGTCACGAACCAAACGCTTGACATTCGGAGGTAATTTCAGCAATCGTATAGAATTAGCCACCGTGCTGCGGTCTTTTCCCAGTCGTTCGGCAACCTGTTCCTGCGTCCCATTGGTTGCCGCCATCAGGTTCTCATAGGCCTGGGCTTCCTCTATCGGGTTCAGCGGTTCCCGCTGAATATTCTCAACCAGTGCAAGTTCCAGAAGCTGATCATCCGGAACATCCCGGACAACGGCCGGTATTTTCAGCAAACCTGCACGTTGTGCGGCATTCAGCCTGCGTTCGCCCGCGATAAGCTGATAGCCGTTTCCATAGGGACGAACCAGAATAGGCTGTAAAATCCCTTTTTCGCGTATTGAAATCACCAGCTCCTGCAATCTTTCTTCATCCAGATGGAGCCGTGGTTGATCCGGATTGGTGACAATCCTATCGATATCGATTTCACCCGGGGGGATTCCAGTATCCCTGACTTCAGGGATCAGTGCATTCAGGCCTCTACCTAATACCTTTTTTTTCATGATTTAAAATTTCCCTGGCCAATTTAATATAACTATCAGCGCCCTTTGACCTGATATCATAAAGAAGAACCGGCTTGCCGAAGCTGGGGGCTTCCGCCAGGCGTACATTCCTTGGAATAACCGTCTCGAGCAGATGGTTCGGAAAATGATTTTTCACTTCATCCCGCACCTGATCGCTCAAATTGGTCCTTTCATCAAACATTGTCAGCAGAATACCCTGAATTATCAGTCCGGAATTCAAGGATCGGCGGACACGGGCCAGTGTGTCGAATAAATCCGTAAGCCCTTCCAGGGCAAAATACTCGCACTGGATGGGAACAAGAACGGAATGGGCGGCCACCAGACCGTTCAGGGTCAATATATTCAATGAAGGCGGGCTGTCGATCAGGATATAATCAAACTGTTCCGACATCGGCATCAACAGTTTTTTCAGCAGAAACTCTCTTTCAGGGAGTTCCAGCATTTCGATACCTGCTCCGGTCAGATTATTATCCGCCGGTATCAGCTTTAAATTATCCAGTTCCGTACTGTAAATGATATTCTGAAGCGGCTCATCCTCTATTAATGCATTATAAAGGCTTTTTACGGTTCCTTTCATGACACCCAGGCCGCTGCTGCAATTGGCCTGGGCATCCGTATCAACGATTAAAACACGCATATCCGCGACAGCCAGGGCAGCGGCCAGATTAATAGCCGTCGTGGTCTTTCCTACGCCACCCTTCTGATTTGTTATCGCAATAATCTTTGCCATGAGTTTTTACGCTTTAACCCGCTTTGCTTCTTCTCTCCTGTCAACCGCAGGCTGCTGAAAGAAATCCTGTGAGAAATACGGGCTATTAAGAAGTGCGGGCTAGAGATTAGCACAAAGTGACGGAAAAAAACAAATCATAGAAGGATTTTGTGAATAGGGAGAAACGTTTCACGTGAAACATCGACAAAGAGAATGTTTCACGTGAAACATTTATTCCGGAAGATAAATCGATAACTTCCATTCAGATTTGTACGGGAATTTTTCTCTTCGTAAAATCCTGAGGCTCTTTTCAACTATTTCAGGCTCTTCCGCAGCCAGGTGCCTGCCGTGAAATATCCAGAACTGAGTTTTTCGATGCGCATGTTTTTTTAATTTCAATAAATCATTTTTCTTTATTTTAAGGCCTTTCCAGCTGATGCAGTCCCACTTTTTTTCATTCTTATCGAGATAGTCTGTTATTCGACCGTGAAATGCAGAAGATTCCGACAATCCCATTTCACTCACAGCCGTTTCCAGAAAACTCACCTTTTTTAGCCGGCTTTCAATCATGTCCAGCTTCATGCGTGGCACCATAATCTTGAGAGGGACAGCCGGGAATCCGGCACCGCTGCCTAGATCCAGGTGGTTCACTGAATCTTCCGGATATAATCTGGACGCCCAGATCCCTTCAAGAAGCAGCGGCTCCAGTAAAGACCATTCATTAGAAGCAGTTAGATTGATTCGTGCATTCCACTTTTTCAGCAAAGTGATATATGTATCTATCTTTCCCGCCGCCTTCAGATCATAAGGCAATGCCAGGCGATGAAATATTCTTTTATATCTCTCCATTGGTTCCATATGCGGACATGCGGGTTACAGTTTTGAGGTGTTTGTATTTTTGAAATTATTCTTTTCCTGGCGCATCCCCAATTGAATATTGATAATCGAGACAGCTGCAGGCGTAATGCCTGGAATTCTTCCCGCCATGGCGAGATCCGCCGGCCGGATTCGGCTCAGTTTCTCCTTCGTTTCCCGGTTCAGTCCGTCGACTGTACTGTAATCAAAATCAGGAGGTATGAGCCTTTTTCCCATTCGTCGCATTTTTTCCGCATCCTTCATCTGCTGCAGGATATACCCCTGATATCGGACCTCAATCTCTACAATTCTTCGGCTTTCCTCGGAGGCAGGCATCATCTTATGAAACTGCAGGAACGGTTCCAATTCTCTCAAGGTAATTCCGGGGCGGCGCAGGATTTCTTCGAGAGTGGATCCCCTAACGGTTAGAACATCCAGTTTCTCGGCAAGGGCGGGACAGTCGGCATCCCGGGTGTTCCAGCGTTTTTCTTTCAGGAAACTGCGGAGTTTATCGATTTCCTCATATTTTTTCACAAATCGTTTGTATTCGGATTCAGAAACCAGCCCCAGCCGGTATCCCATCGGGCGAAGCCTGCGATCCGCATTATCGATGCGCAGCAGCAGGCGGAATTCGGACCGCGACGTGAACATCCTGTAAGGTTCGTCAATCCCCTTTGTAACAAGGTCGTCCACCATAGTCCCGATATAGCTTTCTTCTCTTGGAAAAATCACCGGCTCCTTCTGCATGACATTCATGGCGGCATTGATTCCTGCCACAAACCCCTGGGCCGCGGCCTCTTCATATCCCGTGGTGCCGTTTATCTGTCCGGCATGAAAGAGACCATGGATTTTTTTTGTTTCCATAGTCTGTTTCAGCTCAGTCGGCTGCACAAAATCATACTCAATGGCATAGCCGGGACGAATCATGCGCGCTTTTTCCAGTCCGGGTATCGAGGCAACCATTTCCTTCTGGATTTCAACCGGCATGCTGCTGGAAAGCCCGTTCACGTAAATTTCATCGGTGTCCAGCCCTTCCGGCTCAAGAAAAATCTGGTGACGCTCCTTTTCAGAAAATTTGATCACCTTATCTTCCATACTGGGGCAGTAGCGCGGGCCGATCCCCTTAATGTATCCGCCGTAAAGTGCCGACCGTTTAATATTGTCACGTATCAGTTTATGAAGTTTTTCATTCGTATATCCCAGGAAACATGAAATCTGCGGTAACACGGTTTTTTCTGTTTTCAGTGAAAAAAAGGTTGGGGCTTTATCGCCCCGCTGTTCTTCGAATTGTTTAAAATCAATTGTGTTTCTGTCAAGTCTTGGTGGAGTGCCCGTTTTGAGTCGATCTGTATGGAAGCCAAGATCACGGATATTCTGGGCAAGGGATATCGAAGCCGGCTCATATATTCTTCCGGCTGTCTGTTTTTGATCTCCAATATGAATCAAGCCGTTTAAGAAAGTGCCGGTTGTTACAATTACTGATTTAGCCCCAACGCTGGTTCCATCACTCAGCTCAATGCCCCGGATATTATCCTTTTTAATTATGAATCCAACAACCTCAGCCTGCTGGAGGGAAAGGCCTTCCTGCTCGATCATTATTCTCCTTATCTCATTGATATATTTAGCTTTATCGGATTGACAGCGCGGAGCTTGAACTGCAGGGCCGCGGCTTGCATTTAAAAGCCGGAATTGAATTCCGGTTCTGTCCGCTGCTTCGCCCATAATCCCGCCCAGTGCATCTATTTCCCTCACAAGATGCCCCTTGGCAATGCCTCCTATAGCGGGGTTGCAGGACATTTGAGCAACAGCATCAAGGTCGAAGCTGTATAATGCAGTTTTAACCCCCATTCTGGCAGCGGCCACGGCCGCCTCGCATCCGGCGTGTCCCCCACCTACGACAATAACATCGTAGCTATTCTGAAACGAGCTCAATGTGTATCACCCATATATAAATTGCGTTATCTCTTTTACATTCATTATTTTACGAATATTATGCCGCATCTTTTCTTCTGATTAATGCTTATTTAACCTGATCGGTGCCAAGGGCGAACACCAACTTGTCCGGCGTAGCTCGACCGAAGCTTCGCTTCGGCTAGAGCGATGCCGGAAGGTTCGCCCCTACTATCATTCGTCCCTTTTCCCATTAAAGACAGAATCCCAATCAGTACACTGCCGACTGCATCTATTTTCCGATGCAGAAACGGGAGAATATTTCCGTCAGAAGATCTTCAACGGAAGTCTCTCCAGTGATGGCGCCAATGTTCTTCAAACCCTTGTGCAAGTGAATCAAGGGGAATTCTTCGGAAAGTCCTTGATTCAATGCTCCGGCGGCCTGAACCATTTCCTCCTCCAGCGTTTCCAGATAGTGAAAATGCCGTAAATTAGTGACTAAAACATCATCTCTTTGCACATCACCGGATCCGAAAATGTTATCAATTATCATCGATCGAAGGCAGTCGATACCGGACCCGTATTTAGCGGAAACTTCCAGCCACGGCCATTCGCCCGCAAATTCATTCATTTCCAACGGGGTCCATCGGGATTCGAGGTCATTCTTATTCATGACCACAATACAGGACAGATTTTTTAATTCTTTCTTGATATTAATATCTTCCTCGTCCTGAGAAATACTCCTGTCGACGACAATCAGCACCGCCTCAGCATCGGCTATAGCCTGGTAGGTTTTTTCCATCCCAAGCCCCTCAACCGAATCCATTGATTGATGCAGACCGGCTGTATCCAATAATTGTACGGGGATTCCATTAATGCTTGTGTATTCGGAAACAAGATCCCGTGTGGTTCCGGGCAAGTCCATGACTATCGACCGGTCCTGTTTTAAAAGAGCATTAAACAGGCTGCTTTTCCCTGCATTCGGACGTCCTACAATGGCCATTCTCAAGCCGTTTCGAATCACGCGTCCGATCCGGTGGGATTTTTTCAAATACCTTATTTCCGTTATGGCGGTTTCAAGCTTTTTTACAACGGTCGCGCGCGCATCAACGGGAAGGTCTTCCTCTACAAATTCCAGGGCGGACTCCAGCTGCACGATAATATCCGTAATAGTCTTTTTTAAAGGCCGTATTCTCTTTGAAAATTCGCCGGAACGCTGTCTGGCGGCAACCTGAGCCTGATAAAGGGTGTTCGCATCGATTATGTCTTTGACCGCTTCCGCCTGGGTTAAATCCATTTTGCCGTGAATAAAGGCTCTCATGGTGAATTCGCCCGGCTCGGCCAGTCTTGCCCCCAGGGAACAGATGGAATGAAGCAGCGCCGCAACAAGGACGGGACTTCCGTGCATGGAATATTCCGTCATATCTTCGCCGGTATAGGATTTCGGTGCGTGGTAACAGACGGCGTTCGCCTCATCGATCACATTCCCGTTGCGTGGATCCATTATATGGCCCATTGTGACAAGTCGCGGCTTTGGCTCCCTGATCTTATTTTTGCTTTTAAATATCTTTCTGTATATTTCCCGACTTTTTGTGCCGCTGACGCGCACAACAGCTATTCCGGAACGACCGGAAGGGGTGGAGAGGGCGCAAATGGTGTCTGACAGGTCTGCCATGTGTTTCAGGCTCAATTATATGCTGAGGGAAAAGGCAATTCTTCCGGCAGGCTTCATTATACCGATACAGGAATTATACTTGTAGGATTAAGAAGGGAATATGGTGATGCTGCGGTTTTCGCCTTCTCCGGAGCTTTTTGTATGAACCCCTTCAATTTCGGCCAGGGCAAGATGAACAATCCTTCTCTCGCGCGGGGTCATTGGCTGAAGTCCGAGGGGTTTTCGCAAGGCAATAACCTTTTTTGAAGCCATTTGCGCCAGAAGCGTCAGTTCCGCTTCGCGATGCTGCCTGTAACCGTCCGAATCAAATATAATGCCGCCACCTTCCTCTTTTCTTCCCCGGTATATTCTATTAAACAAATATTCAATACTGTTGAGCAAAGCCGCGGAATTCGACAGAAGGTAGGGGCGATCCTCTCCGTTAAGGTTTATATGAATTTTCCCGCCTTCCTCTGTTCCTTCAACGGTCAGATTCAAATGGAGACTTTTCATCATCTGACGGCAGGTTTCAAGAATTGTTTCAACAGATCTTTCCATTTTATTTTTTTTTATTTTTCCCTATTTTCGTAACTTCTTTTTTACCTTCTTTCTGTTTGTCGCCCATCCATTTCTCGGCGATTTTTTGAAACCCGACCTGGAAGATATTACTGCAGAGAAAATACAGGTTCAAGCCACTCGAAACAGTCAGAAACATAAAAGTAAAAATCACAGGAAGATACTGCATCATCTTCGTTTGTGAACTGTCGGCGGTCGGCGCCATGGGGGTCATCTTTTGTGAAATGAACATCGTAATACCCATGACGATCGGCAGAACATAAAAGGGATCCTTCATCGAAAGGTCATGAATCCAAAAAATAAACGGCGCCTGTCTGAGTTCTATAGAAACAGCCAGCAACCTGTAGAAGGCGAACAACAGGGGCATCTGAACCAATAGAGGCAGGCACCCGGCCATGGGATTGACGTTGTGCTCCTTATAAAGCGCCATGACCTCACGGTTCATTTCCGCCCGTTTCGGATCGGTTTTCTTATACTTCTTGTATCTCTCCTGGATGGCTTTTACCTTCGGCTGAATAACCTGCATCTTTTTCATCGACATCATCTGCTTCAGCCTCAAAGGAAAAAGTAAAATCGACAATATAAGGGTTAAAATGATGATCGCCAGCCCGTAATTTTTTACATACTGGTGGATCCACCTCAGCGCGGAGAGAAGCGGACGGGCCAGAATTGAAAACATCCCATAGTCGATAACACCTGAAAGATCCGCTTTTGGGATAGCCTTGAGATTCGATTGTTTTTTCGGCCCAAGATACAACAGACTGTTTATGGATCCATCGACAGGTATTTTCAGACTAACAAGACTTCTTTCAACTTTTTCACCATCTAAAGTCGTATCTTCAATTTCATATCCCCTGATTTCAAACGAAGGGATGGATTTATCTGGAATGGCGATGGCGGTGAAATAATGCGTGTCCAGCCCGGCCCAACCGATATTGCCCGAAATGGTCACTTCTCCCTTGTCGGACTTGGGAGCGGATTCCCTCTGTACCTTTTTCCCGTCAAAATAGATGGCCTTAAGTTCTCGGTATCTTCCCTCGAGATGTTCTTCAATCGGACATATATCCTGTGCCAGCAGCAATTTGCCTTCAAGATCCTGCCCGCCTTTTTTGAAGGTTGCCGACATGTCGACGGTATAATTATCGCTATTGAAACGAAATGTCTTCTGAATGGCCAAATCACCGCGCCTAAGGGTCATAACAACATCGACCGGAAGTGAAAGCGGGAATCCCGAATAGGGCGCTCCATTGACGGTCACCTCATACAGTTCATCATTGGCGATTGTTGTAAGGGCCGGATCGTCAAACTGGACCGAACCGGGACTGGACCGCTTTTCCCCCTTTTCGCCGGCGGCAATCATCTCAAATTCCTTGCCTTTGGATGATTTGTAATCGTTGAGGATCCAGCTTTGCAGGACGGCGCCTTTGTTGAATAGAACTGCGTGATAGAGCTCTCCCCGGATCAGGATTTCCTTGGGGCCTTCAGCCTTGGTATCCGTTTCAGAAACCGGAGAAGAGGATTCCTGGGGTTTTTCTTCGACGCTTTTTTCCGGTTGTTCCGTTGTTTTTTCCGGTTTGCTTTTTGATTCTTCGACGACTGGCGCAGGTTCGACCGGAGCCAGATATTTCCGGTTCACGTATTCATAAGCCATTAAGACTAAAAGGGAAAGTGCGATTGCCAGAATAGTGCGTTTTTCCATAATTAGACCGTCATTCGTTTCTTATCTGATTCTCAGGGCTGCAGGGGCAGGGATAACATATAAGCCGGTGGTATTAGAGTTTTATTCCGGGACAGGATCGAACCCACCTTCACAGAACGGATGACATCGAAAAATCCGTTTTACTCCCAGGTACAAACCTTTGAGAATCCCCTTTTTTTGAATCGCCTGGTACATATAGACCGAACACGTCGGTTCAAAGCGGCACGCGGAAGGCAGAAACGGTGAGATAAATTTTTTATAACCTTTTAATATTAAAAGAATTAAACTCTGCAGCCAGCCTATAATTGAATTCCGGAAGTTTTGTGTCATTTATGCACGATCCTTTAAAGTATACCCCTTCCGGGCCATCCTTCTTACCGTTGCAATAAATTCTTCGCGTAACTCAACAAAGCCGGCTCCAACGCAACCCGACTTTGCATTGACTACTATGTCGATATTATTAGGAATCTCCGCCGAGGATCTTCTGAATATCTCCCTGAACAGTCTTTTGATGCGATTCCGTTTGCTGGCGCAGCCTATTTTTCTTGATACGGTAATTCCAAGACGTGCATATCCGGATGAATTCTCGCGGCCGAAAAGGACAAATTTTTCCGAGTGAATTTTATTCCCGGCCTCATAGATATCCTTGTAATCGACAGAACGGACGATTCGATGGGAATGGGGAAATCTCTCGGATATTCCTTTAGCCACTAACGCTCAGCCTTTTACGCCCCTTGGCACGCCGCCGATTAATGACATGCCTCCCCCCTTTAGTCGACATGCGTTCCCTGAAACCGTGCGTCTTTTTTCTTTTGGTGTTATTGGGTTGAAACGTTCTTTTCATAATATCTATAGCTCCACTTGCTGCTTCAGCCTGTTTATAAAAACATAAATGATAGAAATTGCCGGTTGAAAAAGCAAGTTTAATGCCGGAAATCTAAGAAAATTAATGATTTTTCAGTTCTTTTTTATATGAAAAATACAATACCGGCATCCATATATTACGAAATCGGCCGGTATTAATCCAAAATTTGTGACCGTCGACGTTCATTTTCGTTTTTTAGCCTGTACGCAGCGGTTGTGAATATTTTAAAATTTTTATTATGATTTTGGATCCCGTTAACCGGTTCGGATTGCCGGACTTTAAGTATGATGTTGACAGGATACGGGACCACTTCCCGATATTCAGGCTGATGCGGAATAAAAATCCCCTGGTATATCTTGACAGCGCCGCAACAACGCAAAAGCCGCAGTGCGTGATTGATTCGATCGTTCGCTTCTATTCCAGCGAATGCAGCAATATTCACCGGGGCGTCCACTTCCTGAGCGAACAGGCGACGGAATCTTATGAAAAAAGCCGCTCCGGACTCTGCCGTTATATTAACGCATCTGCGGAGAACGAAATAATCTTCGTTAGCGGGGCAACGGAGGGCATCAACCTTGTGGCTCAAACTTACGGACGAATGAATGTCTGCGCGGGGGATGAAATTCTCCTATCCGCAATGGAACACCACTCCAACATCGTACCGTGGCAACTGCTCTGTGAAGAAAAAGGCGCAAGGCTTCGTGTAATACCGATCGATGCTGCAGGAAAACTCGATTTCGAAGAATACCAAAAATTGATAACCGAAAAAACGCGTATCGTGTCTGTAACTCACGTCTCAAACGTACTTGGAACAGTCAATCCGGTCCGTGAAATTATCCGGTACGCGCATTCTCGATCCGTGCCGGTGCTGATTGACGGGGCACAGGCGGTTTCGCATCTTCCGGTCGATGTATCGGCACTGGACTGCGATTTCTACGTTCTGTCCGGACACAAAATGTACGGCCCGACCGGGATTGGGATTCTTTACGGAAAAGAGAAAATTCTCAATTCCATGCCTCCGTATCAAGGTGGCGGAGATATGATCCGTTCGGTCACATTTGAAAAAACCTCCTTTCAGAAACTGCCCCATAAGTTCGAAGCCGGCACCCCGAATATTTCCGGTGCCATAGGATTGGGAGCTGCCGTCGATTTTCTTGAATCCGTCGGAATTAAGAATATTTACGCCCACGAGCAGGAATTGATGGCTTACGGCACTCAGGAGCTTAAAAATATAGATGGGCTGCGCATAATCGGCAGGGCCGAGGATAAATCGAGCGCGCTTTCCTTCGTTATGGAGGGAATCCATCCGCATGATATCGCTACTATCCTGGATCATGAGGGAATTGCCGTCCGTGCCGGCCACCACTGTGCGCAACCGCTCATGGATTTTTTCAGGATACCTGCGACCGCAAGGATTTCCTTCGGCCTTTACAATACCTTCGAAGACATCGATGCCTGTTTGCAGGCACTCTTGAAAGTGAAAAAGGTATTTCAATAATGAGCGATTTTAAGGACCTTTACCGGAATGCTATCGTCGATCATTATAAAAAGCCGCGCAATTATCACACGATCGAACAGGCAAACAGGAAGGCGGAAGGGAATAATCCTCTCTGTGGGGATAAGTTCAGCATATTCCTGCAAATAGATAATGGCGTCATCTCGGATATCGGTTTTACCGGCGCCGGATGCGCCATTTCGACCGCCTCCGCTTCCATGATGACGGAAAACCTGAGAGGAAAAACCGAGACGCAAGCCAGGACGATCCTGGCGCAGTTCACGGATCTTTTAACCGGCAGTTCCGATTCCCGGGAAGTCGCTTCTCTTGGGAGCCTGTCCGTTTTCAAGGACGTCCGTGAATATCCGGCCCGCGTAAAATGTGCCTTACTCGCATGGAGCACTTTTTTAGCAGCCTTGGATGGAAACCAGGAAACTGCAGAAAAGGAGTAACTTAACTATTTCTCCCAGACGGAATCGGCCTGAAGACACAGTCTGTTCATCGACTGCTGAATTTCCTCCTGGACACGATCCATTTCCGTTGCATCCGCATCCCGGGGCACTTCAATTGCCGGTCCTATTAAGACCAGTGCGCGCGAAAACGGTTTTGGCAAGATGAAACCGTCCCAGCTGCCAAGAATCCATTTTTTTTCCACTGAAATAGTGAAAGGCAGTATAGGATTGCCGCTTTTTCCGGCCACAAAAGCGGCGCCCGGTTTGGCGATGTAGCGCGGCCCGCGCGGGCCGTCCAGCGTGAAAAATACATCCCGCTGTGATCCGAGCGAACTAAGAATCTCGATTAAAGCCCCCCGGCTGCCCCGGCTGCTCGATCCTCGGGCGGCTCCGAAGCCGAGGCGCCGGCTGACCCGTGCAATGTACTCGCCGTCCCGGTTCCGGCTTATCATGGCGACGATGTTTCTGTGGCGGAAAAAGTAGGAGGTCATAAAAATCCGGTTGTGCCAGAAAACCCCGACGAACCTCTTTCCGTTCCGGTGGACAGTTTCCAGATTCCGCCAGCCTTCGACCTCCCAGCGCAGAGTTCGTCCTATCAGCAGGATAATCCAGTAGCCCATTTCAGTGATGCAGAGGGTCTTTACCCGCTCCCAAACAGACATCGGGTATTCCTGCCGGGAATTTTCATCCGGACCGTTGCTGTCGGTATTCATCCGGTCTTTTTCGGTCACCCCAGTTTCAGCCTTTCAGGCGTGATCGGAAGCCGGTTCGTTCGAATTCCGGTTGCATCGAACACCGCGTTTGCCATCAGGGCTCCCATCCCGACGATCGGAGGTTCCCCGCATCCGGAGGGATCGATTTCGTGATTCTCGATCAGCACTGTCTCTATCTTCCGGGGCGCCCAGGAAAAACGCGGAATTTTGTAGGAACCGAAACTCAGATCCTTAATCTCGCCTCCGTTGAAGTGTATCTCTTCGCTCAGGCTGTACCCGAGCCCCATCGTGACAGCGCCTTCAATCTGCATTCGGGCGCCCTCCGGATTGATGACCGGTCCCATGTCCTGGGCATGAACGATCCGTTCGACCTGGACTTCCCCGCTTTTTGAATCCACCCGAATCTTCGCCATCGCAACGACATAGGTCCCCAGGTAATCCAGGCACACCATCCCGCAGCCCCGCCCGGAGGGCGCTTTGCCGCTTTCCCAGCCGAAACGATCGGCGGCGGCTTTTACAACACGGATCATTCTGGCATCCGCTAGATTCTGAAGCCGAAATTCCAGGGGATCGATTCCGGCCTTTGCCGCCATGACGTCGATTTGAGATTCCCGGGCAAAAATATTTGTGTTGCTTCCCGGGCCGCGCCAGGCTCCGGTTTCGACAGGATGGGGCCCGTCGCCTCCGAACCCGCTTCCGCGTGACATCGTTCTTACATTGGGAACATTGTAAATACATTCGGAGCTTCTATTGCCGGCAAAGAAGACATGGTAGTCCCAGAAAACAATCCGGCTGGAAGCATCGAGTCCTGAATGAATCTTTACAGCCGCCGCCGGCATAAAGGTGTCGTAGAAGAACTCTTCTTCGCGGGACCAGACAACCTGGACGGGAGATCCCGCCATTTTGGAAAGTCGCGCCGCCTGAACCGCCTGGCCGATTTGGCTTTTGCCGCCGAATCCGCCCCCGACATAGGGCGTGATGATCCGGACGTTATCCGCATTCATTCCGATCGCGCGGCCGATCTGCGAATCGGCTCCGAACGGCCGCTGGGTGCCGATCCATACCGTCGCGCCGTCCCCCTTCACATCGGCAAGCGCGCTGTGAGTCTCCATCGGGGCATGCGCGACGTAAGGCGTTAAATAGGTGGCCTCGAATGTTTCTGTGGCGATATTTCTGCCCTGCTCCAGGTCGCCTTTCTTTTCCACTTCACTGTCGCGTGCTTCCGTATTTAAGATTCGTTCATGAATTGTTTTGTCGTCAACCGTAACACCGGGAATTTCATATTCGGCCTTGATCAGCCCAACAGCCTTTTCGGCCATGTCCGGAAGCGGATGGACGACGCCGATAAAATCTCCATCCTGAACGATTTTTGCATCCTTAATTTTCAGCGCTTCGGCCGTATCGACTTTAACTAGCTTCGCCCCATGAGCCGGAGGCCGAAGCACTTTACCGCAAAGCATCCCGGGAAGGCGAATATCCCCGGCGAATTTGGCGTTCCCTGTGACCTTTTCCTCCGCGTCCGTACGCGGCATAGGCTTTCCGCAGACCCTGAAATTATCCGCACTTTTCAGAGGCGGTTTTTTTTCGAGGTGCTTTTCAATAGTCTTCCCTTTTGCGAGAAATCCGTAAGCGACTTTTCGGGATGGATCCGTTTTATCCCGGACTTCACCGTCCGCGGCGACCAGTCTGTCTTCGGGCAGGCCCAGATATTCGGCGGCCAGCTGAATCAGCACTTCTCTTGCCTCTGCCCCGGCTGCTCGCAAAACCGGGCCGAAGTACTTGGTAGTGCGGGATCCGTTGGTGCCGCCGTCCCAAGGACACAACTTTGTATCCCCCATGACCATACTTACGGAAGGAAATGGCACCTCGAGTTCTTCCGCCAGCATCTGTGCAAGGGAAGTGATGATTCCCTGCCCCATTTCAATTTTCCCTGTATAACATGTAACACTTCCATCCTCTGCTATTCGAATGTAAGCGTTGAAATCTTCAGGGTATTGACGGCCGAATCCGAAACTGCGTTCCTGTCCGTAGAGGAACGGCCCGGTTGAAAACAGAATATAGATACCGGAGCCTAGAAGCTTCATGAACTCTCTGCGCTGAATAGGCGTTCCATGTTCACTCATGATGCATCCCCTCCTTTCAACATGCCCGCGGCGGCCTGGATGGCGTCGATGATTCGGTTATAGGAACCGCAACGGCAGAGCTCCCGATCCATACTCTCGATGATTTCCCCACGCGTGGGATTTTCGTTGTCCGCAAGAACGCTGTAGGCTTTAAGAATCATTCCCGGGGTGCAAAAACCGCATTGGACCGCTCCATGTTCCATGAATGCTTTCTGGAGCGGATGCAGCTGCCCGTTTTCAGCAAGCCCTTCGATAGTCAGGACCTTCTTGCCCTCGACAAATTTTACCGGCACCGTGCAGGAGCGTACGGATCGCCCGTCGACAATAACCGTGCATGCCCCGCAATGGTTTTCCCCGCAGCCGTATTTAACGCCGGTCAGACCAAAATCGGTTCGCAGCACCCAAAGAAGCTTTCTATCGTCGTCGGTCTTCAGCTGTACAGCTCGGCGATTGAGGGTAAATCGGATAGATCTCTCCATGGCCATCCCCCTTTCAGAATATGAACCAGATTAAGACAATCTGCCCGATAATGACACAAATTTTACGGATTAAAGCGTCGTTGCACGTTTCA
>CAZPHK010000030.1:26910-34264 GCA_964586015.1 uncultured Acidobacteriota bacterium
GTAGGTCCATATGGCATGTTTCGATGTGTTCCACTATTCGAATAATGGTCCACTTCTTTTATATTTTTTATGTTTCAACGTTCAACGATCTTTTTGTTTTTTACGTGCAACGTGTAAACGTTCAACATACAACGGTTTTTCTATAGGGCGAACCCGAGTTTTGCTAAGATGGATCCGAGATATCCTGAAATAGGGGTGAAAACGAAAAGCTAAACGACTTTACTGCGAAAGTCGGGCGACCACTAAGGTTCGCCCCTACTGCCAACTGCAGATTTTTTTATTCGTAGCGAAGGGCTTCGATCGGATCCAGCAGCGCTGCTTTGCGGGCGGGGATGACGCCGAAAACCAGCCCGATGACGACAGAGACGGTTAAAGCGGCAAGCACGGACCATATTGGAATTAAAGACGGCAATGACGGGGCAAGGACCGTTATCAGAAAACTTCCTACCAGGGCGAGGACAATTCCCAGGAGTCCTCCGACGGCAGTGAGGGTCATCGCCTCTAAAAGAAACTGCAGAACTATATCCTTCTTGGTGGCACCGATCGCTTTTCTTACTCCAATTTCCCTGGTTCTTTCGGTAACCGATACCAACATGATATTCATCACTCCGATGCCGCCGACCAGCAAACCGATGCTGGAAATGGCAACGACTCCGATCCTCACAACACCCGTTATCGAGTCGAACTCGTCTATGAAGCGATCGGAAGTTGTCAGGGAGAAATTATTTTCTTCGGAAGGCTTGACTCTGCGCCGGATGCGCAGAAGACCTTCGACTTCCTCCAGGGCTTTCTCCCGCATCCCGGATTTAGCTTGGATAAAAAGGATCCGCATGTCGTTCGAGGGCAGCATCTTCTGAAACGTGCGATAAGGAATTATTACAGTATTGTCGCTTTCTCCGCCCAGCATGCTGGTTTTACTTTTTTCAGTCACGCCCAGAACCCTGAAGAGACGGTCGTTTATCAATATCTCCTTGCCGATCGGATCCGTGTCTTCAAACATGGCCTCAGCGGCACCAGGCCCGATCACGACAACGGACAGACGATGGACATCCTCTGACTGGGTGAAAAACCTTCCGTTTTCAAGCCTGATGTTCGCGACAGATCCATAATTGTACGGCGTTCCCATAAATTCAAAGCTTCTCAGACTTTTTCCTTTATAGGATATATTCATCCGTGATCCTGACGGCATTTCACGCCAGGCAACATCCTGCACGGAAGGGCACAGTTCTTTGATGGCCCCGGCATCCGCAATCGTCAGCGGCTTTCGTTTTCTTTCCTCCGCGGACCTGCGCCCGCGGCTTATCCCCATATTCATATGGAAAGCGTATATATTGTTGATTCCGTAGTCCTCTACCTCGGACACAAGCTCATTCCTGGCGCCCGACAAAATGGAGGATATCAAAACGACTGTGACAATTCCGACAATAATCCCCAGGACGGTCAGAAAGGAGCGAAATTTGTGCGCCAGGATCGTGTCCATGGCCATGGCAAGATTTTCTTTGTAATAAATCATCGGATCCCATTTCGGAGGAAAAGATTATGAATCCGTTCGACCGGCCTTTAGCTGATAATTTACCTTTTGATCACTCTCTCATAAGGGCCACAATCGGATCGAGTTTCGACGCTTTGAACGCCGGGTATAAGCCTGAAAGCACTCCGATTATGCCCGACGACAATACGGCAAATATAATGTAAGACAGTGTAATAAACATTGGAACCGGAGTAGCGGCGACTATGATGAAACTTACCAGATAGGCGAACAGCACGCCAATAACTCCCCCCACCATGGCTAAAAACGCTGATTCCACCAGGAACTGGAGCAGAATATCCTTCCTTCTTGCGCCCAGGGCTTTCCGCATTCCGATTTCCACCGTTCTCTCCGTCACGATAACCAGCATGATATTCATGACAACAATGGCCGCAATAACCATCGAAATGGCAATGACCGGTATGATAACGACCGTAATGACGGCGATTAACCGGTCTATCTCACTCTGTATATCGGTAAGGGCCAGGAGGCTGAAGTCGTCGTCACGGTTCGGTTTCAGTTTATGACGCGCCCTCAATATCTGTCGCACTTCATCCCTGGTATAGAAAAAGGTCTCTTTGGAGGGCGATTTCACGCGGAACGTTATATTCTGGTGTGCCCCGTACTTTTTCATGTATGCAGTATATGGGATATAAATACTGTTGTCCGTGGAGTTTCCAATCAGGCTGCTGCCTTTTTTCGCTTCGATACCGACAACGGTATATTTGTCCCCACCGATTCTTATCGTCTTTCCTATGGCATCGACGGATCCGAACAGCTCATCGCGGATGTCTACTCCGATGACCGCACTGGGGATGGCGCGAATTACATCGGAGCCGGATATAAAACGCCCGGTTTCAAGGTCAACTTTCTCGATCTTGAGCATATCTTCATTGACTCCGTTGATTCTCGCCTGCTCGAAAATCTGGCCTCCCCTTTTCACGTCGTCGTTCCGGTTCATCATGGGAGAAATAGCCTCACAGTCGCCACACAGCTCCTGGACGGCTTCCATATCCCTGAGACGGATGGGCTTGTGCTTACGAAGCATCTCCAGGTAATCGTCATAGGAAATATTGACGCCTGCTATTCGCGCGACGATGATGGTATTGCTGCCCAGAGCGCCTTCCAGGCTGTCGGTAACATAGTTTCTTAATCCCTCAATAGCGGCTCCGACGGAAACGACCGATGCAACACCGATGATAATCCCCAGCAATGTAAGGAAAGAACGAAGTTTATGCGCCCAGATGGAATCGATGGAAATACGGGACGCTTCCAACAGTGAAGTCAATCTCTGTCTTCTGTAACGGGGAGCTTTAATATCGGATGGATTCTTTCTTGATCCGGATTCAGAAGAATGCATGTCCACCATCATTCCGCCCGCATTTCCAACAGGGTTCCGGTCGCTTCACTTACAGCGACCGGAACCCTGTAGTGTATGCGGGTTATTATAAATGAAAAACCTCGCGGAATATTCTAATACGTTTCAAACGGCCAAAATGTTCTGGCTTTTATGCCCTTCATCCCTTTTTTATTCCGGCCGGCATGTTATACGGAGGGTTTTATAATTTCTGAAAGAGCTACGAGGCGCTCCCGAAGATTCACATCGCTGTCGGCGGGAATTTTCAGCCTGTAATCGGGATATTTGGCAGGCGTTCTGAAGCTTTGCAGCGACGGATTCAAATGCTTAAGCTCGGCAACGGTAGTATTCAGAACCTTCGCCGCCGCCTTCAGGTCAATCGGTTTTGAGACAGAAACCTCAACATACTCAAGCGGAGGATCAAGTTGAATAGGGAGGCCGAATTTTTCCGGGTTGCGCGCAAGAATTATACTGGCATGAATCAATGGTATATGGTTTTTTGTTTCTTTCGGCAATTTCTGGCCGGAATTAACCAGTCCCCAGAAATCATTTATCCCGGTTCGCTGCACCATTCGCTTGATTCTGGCCCCTCCCCAGTTGTAAGCGGCGAGTACAAGATTCCAGTCCCCAAAAGTATTATAAAGATCTTTCAGGTATCGTGCCGCGGCCCGTGTGGACTTTTCAGGATCGCAACGTTCGTCGATATCACGCGTAACTTTTAATCCATACTGTAATGCGGTGCTTTTATTGAATTGCCATATCCCTCTGGCACGGGCTTTCGAAAATGCCGTAGGTTTGAAAAGGCTTTCCACCTGCGCCAGGTACATAAGATCGAGCGGTACATTTTCTTCGCGAAAGATTCTTTCGATAATGGGCCTGTACTGTCCCGAACGAACCATTCCTTCGACAAAAAATCGGCGGCCGTCGTTCAACCAGTAGTAAAGGGATTTTGCTACCGTTTTGTTGATGGTGATGGGAATCTCGTAGCTGGTGCCGCCCAGATGGGACGTGAACTCGCCTTTTAACGAAGGGCTGATGGCCAGGGGGATCCGATTCCTGTCGGCGCTATTTTCTGAAGCGGAATTGTAAAGGAATTGTTCCTTGGGAATTCTCTGGATCAACTCCTGGAAAAAATGATCCAGGTGCAGAGTTGAGGTCGCGTCCCAGTTCGGCGATAAAAGAAGATCGACCGCTTCGTTAAATGAAGTCCGGGCTCTTTCCGATTCCCCCGTCTGCATCAGGCTGCACCCTTCCAGGTATTTTTCGTGGGATGCCTGCAGTACCTGCGATACACCCTTGGGGACATAAGAGTTCCCAAGCATATACGCCATTTTGTCAAACTGCGGACCTGTTTCTGTGGTGGAAAGCGTTGCCGAAAAGGTAACGGCAGGGTGTTCGCTGTTTATTTCCGTTGTAAACAGCGAACAGCATACAAGTAGAATTATCAATCCAGGCCGGAATTGCTTCATTTTATTTGGACCCCTAGCCCGTATGCCTCGCAAAATCCGTTGAAGCGGAGGATACGGGTCATGAAAGATTTGGGAATCTGCTATAAGCTTTTTCCCGTTGGATTCCAAACAGGCAAGTTAACGTGGCTTTCCCGGTTTTCTTCGCATGAACCGTTCAAACCTGCCTGAGTATTTTCTGCATCATGCATAAACAACTCAGTGTGACGCCTTACTTGCTAACCGGATTCCAGAATCGAGCCCGACGCATTCCTGAATTTCCCGGCTCGATTCTCACGGCGGATTTATGCCGCCGCTCCGCGAATTTCTGGAATACGGATCAGTTGCTCGGATCCTGCATCGCCGGTTTTGTCCGGCCTGATGCCATCAATAACTTCGCTTCAGGCAGTACTTCTATAGCTTTAAGCACCTGCGTGTCTCCCTGAACGCGAATTTTATAGCCTTCCTGGAGACCGAAGGATGACGTAAAAACATCCTGTTTAATACGCCGTTTTATAAAATCTTTACTGTTATTAAATTCTTCTTCAGAGAACTCGATATTATGACTGCGTAAATAATCTTTGAAATCAGCCAGTATACCTTCCGTTATCGCCAGCTCCGGAGACGCTTCAGGATGAGCATCTTTGGATTCGGCGGTTTCCATATTCTTTATTTGCCGTGTAAATTTTTCTGCGGCGGCCACCTGTCCCGATGTCAACCGGCGTACATATTGAAAGAAGACATCTTTTGATTCAAGAATCGCTTCGAAACGCTCCAGTTCCCGTACCGGCACTTCGATATCCGGCGTGATGCCGCCGCCGCCCAGCACCGTACGCCCGCTGTCGGTCTGCCGGATCTCCCTTCCGGAGACACTGTCGGACAGTTCCGCGCGGTTTTCGTTTGTATAATAGTATTCAAAAGAGGATGCGGAATAATCACGCTGGATAAGCCTTTCGCTGGGCGTGTAGTATTTTGCCGTCGTCAGGGCCATGCCGGTATTTTCGCCGAGGGTATAAACCGATTGAACCAGTCCCTTTCCGAAACTTGTTTCTCCCACAATGAGCGCCCGGTCATGATCCTGAAGAGCCCCGGCAACAATTTCCGAAGCACTGGCGCTATGCCGGTTAATCAGTACAACCAGCGGGATTTTTATTTTTTCGGCGCTCGGCGCCCGGTAGGTCCGGTCGGAACCCCTGGCCCGCCCTTTAGTGGAGACAATTGTTTCAAGGCGGGGAAGAAAGAAATCGGAAATATCAATGGCCTGATTCAACAACCCGCCTGGATTGTCCCGAAGATCCAGGATTAAACCGGACAGCTTTTTAGCTTCCATTTCCTTTGTTTTGTCGCGAAATTCCTCCGCTGTCGATTCGGAGAAGCGATCGATTTTTACATATCCGATGCCGGGCTTGACTTCAAACGCGTAGGAAACGGTTTGTACGGGAATTTCGTCCCTTTCGACGGTAAACTCCAACGTCCCGGGAATTCCCGGACGCTCAACGGATATAGTAACTTCGGTGCCCCGGGGTCCACGGAGATGGTTGACGACTTCTTCCGAGGTCCAATCGTCAATGGGCTCCCCTTCGATACGCGTAATGACATCCCCTGCACGCAGGCCTTTCTTTTCCGCGGGCGTACCGATGAGGGGAGGCTCCACAATAGCAACCCTGCCCCGGTTCCGCAGGAGAGGACGGACCCGAATGCCCAAGCCGTAATACCGGCTGTGCTGATCTTCCCTCAAACTGGCAAATTCCTGGGGATCCAAAAAATTCGAGTGCGGATCCAGAGACCGGAGCATTCCTTTTATGGCACTGTATATAAGTCTGTCCGAATCTACATAGTCGACATAATTCCGCTGGATGACGTCCAGCGCTTCGGAAAAAGTGGGCAGAAACTCCTCTGTTAAGGCATTCTCATCCGTTTCCGATTTAGCCGAAACTTTGCGGTCAAGAAATCCGCCTGCGAGCGACGATGCGAGAAGCACCAGCAGTACGCAAACGGTAAATCTGTGTTTCATAAAGGTTTGGCTCCAATTCTTCCGTACTCAAACCCGTGAGTATACCATGTGCCTTATAATTGTGACAAGATTTTGACATTTATACAACCCCTCGTCGCAAAACCGGTAACTAGGACCAGGATCACAATTACATATAAAAGTTTCATAAAAATTGGCACTTTCCCGATTTGGACATTTATCTATATGTATGTAGATTTCGTGTTTTGGATCACAAATACAGAAGAAGGCGGAACGCTCATGCAGGACCGGCTGCATGAAATCCGGCCCGAAGCAAAGATGCCGGGTTCCCCGGCAGAGCTCGAAAAAATGATCCGCGGATGTTTCAGGATACAGTACGGATCTTGACTTCGCCTTTTGGCTAATTTAGACTTTCACCACGGTTTACGTAACAAGAAAGCCGGGAAAGCAGGTGCCGTATGGGCTCCCTGGGAATGCAGGAAATTATTATCATTTTTATTATCGCCCTGATAATTTTCGGCCCCCGAAAACTGCCGGATCTGGGAAAAACCATCGGCAAGGGCCTGGCCGAATTCAAGAAAGCCTCCAACGAGTTGAAGCAGACCTGGGAGGATGAAGTCCGTCTCGACAAGGAAAAAGAAACGATGAACGAGATCATCGAAGACGTTAAGAAAGACGCCTCCGTCCTGACTGCAGAATCCAAAGATATTATGAAAGACGCCTCTGTCCCGGCTGCAGAATCCAAAGATATTATGAAAGACGCCTCTGTCCCGGCTGCAGAATCTACTGAACCCGCCAAAAGCGATAAATCCGCAGGATCAAAAGAAAATTCATGAGCGATACAGCCAAGGGGCCGGAAAACAAACCCGAATCCCAGGAACCTGAAGAAGATGAATCGGGGAAGATGTCGTTTCTCGAACATCTCGACGAGTTGCGAAAACGCCTGCTTCATATCGCGGCATACTTATTCGGAGGATTCTGCCTCTGCCTTTTTTTTCATAAGGAGATTTTTGATTTCATATCCATTCCGATTACACCACACCTTCCCAACA
>CAZPHK010000031.1:0-29314 GCA_964586015.1 uncultured Acidobacteriota bacterium
CTCCAGGGGCGGTTCGCCTCTCTATCGATATCGAATCCCAGGAAAAGAAACCTGCAATTCCTTTGATCATTTACGATTTTGCCGAACAGGAAGCCGAGGTATCTTTCAACTACGGCATGCCCGGCCTCCGGATCCAGTATTTCCGCGGCCCGGTGTGGGCGAAAACGAACGAACAGCTCAAGAAGCAGATTGTGGAAGGCAACAATCCGATTACCGGACAACCGGTAATGAAGGAGCTGGTGGAAAAATTGACCAAACCCCTGACTGCCGAAGAAAAGAAGACAGGGGAATTAAAGCGGAGTATGGGGCCGGCTACTTATACCGGCACTCCGGACGAACTCCAGCAGCTGTTCCTGGAAAAGAGATATACCGACTTTATGCCGGTAATTCTGCCGACGCAAGAAAAAGTGGACGAGATGCTGAAGGGCACCAGCCACGATGCCGACGAGGTGCTGGGAAGAATGAATCCCGGATCTGAAGCCGGCGAAACCTGGACCTATACGGTAAAGGTGGCAGCCATCAATGCGGTCATGGCCGGCGCAAAACCGGAATATTTCCCGGTTATTCTGGCGCTGGGCTCGACCGGCTCGCCGGCCCTTAATGTTTCCGACAACGGGTTCGCTGCGGGCGCCGTAATCAACGGCACAATCCGCGATGAAATCGGGCTCAATTACGAGGTCGGCGCCGTGGGACCCTATGCCCTGGCGAATACGGCCATCGGCAGAGCCTGGAACCTGCTGTCCATCAATGGGGGAAACTGCGCAAAGGTCGGGACGACCTACATGGGCACGGTAGGCAATGCCCAGAACGCGCTTGCAACCATCATCGCCGAAAACGAAGAGGATTCTCCATTCAAGCCATTCTCGGTGAGACGCGGATTCCAAGAGGGCGAGAATGTCGTCACCCTGGTCAGCGGGTGGGGTATTCTTTCCGCGGCAAACTGGAAAGTCAACCGTTGGGGACCCGACATGGACTATCCCCAGATCATTAAGGAAATCTACGAGCAGCAAAATCCCGGACTGTTCGGGACTTTTGTAGTTCTGAGTCCACCCATTGCCGATTTCGTGAGAGATGCCGGGTTCGACACTGTAGAGAAACTTAATGACTGGATCACCAAGCCGGCAGATCAACCCGCCGGTGCCGGAGCTCCTTCAAAAGCACCCGCCGGTAAAGCCGGCAGACGGGGAGGACGCGGCGGCTTCGGAATGTTCGGCGGCGGCGGCGTCGATCTCATCGTTACCGGTGCATCCAACAACAACTACTGGATGATAGGCGGCCTGAGGCCCGGCCAGTCGGTCCAGATCGACAACTGGCGGTAAATGCAGTCAGTATTCAGTGTGAACAGCCGGCAGCGTTCCTAAGAACTCACTGCCGGCTGCTTTTTCCCGGCTCTTCCGGCCTTTCTGCCGAATGCGTCCGGATAATGCCGTAAACTTGTTATTCCCCTTACCTCGTCAACGGCTTCAGCAGGAATCCGTAGTGATACGGCTTTTCGCCGGGCAGGGTGTATTTGTCCATGGTCCGCTTGCCCCAACTGTTGTCGCCTCCCACGCCGTGAACTTTCAAGTCCACATTCACGTCGATGAAATCGCGCCGCGGCAGCCTGTACGCCGGCCGGTTCGACTCGATATCCGATTCCGTGAAAGGCCACGCGCGCACGCTCAGCCCCTGCATTCCTTCGATGCGCAACCCGATGCCGTCCGTGTCGGTCGCCTGCCACCAGCGCACGTCGCACCGGTTGCCGTTGTCCTGCGGGTAGATGTAATCCACCCAGTAATCCGCTAGCGGCATTTCATATACGCCGAAAAACGCGCCCGTCTTGCGGTCCCGGTAGTTCTCCCAGGGTCCGCGTCCGTAATAAGCGATCCTCTGCCAGCCTTCCGGCAGGCCCATTCGCATTCCGAACTTCGGCATTTTCGGCGCACTCCCGGCGTTCGGCCGGTAGTCGGCTTCGACCGCCACCGTGCCCTCGGGGCTAACCGTGTAACGCAGCATGTAATCCGCCTCCGCCACCGGAAGCCGGAACTTGAAGCACACCATCGCCCTACCGGTCTCTTTATCCGGAGTTGCCGTCACATCGGTCAGTTCCCGCTGCGCCGCCGCTTCGCGCCACGGGCCCAGGCGCTCGAGGTACCGGTTGCGCGCCTGGTTGCGGTTGGCCGGTTTCCAGAAGTAGGGCTCCAGAGGCCGCTGCAGAAGAGATAGAGTTTCATACTCATAACGCATCAGCGCGCCGCTGCCGCGATCCCAGGTCAACTCGAAGTCCGATCCGCGCACCGTGATGGTCCCGTCGCGGTCGGCGACCTCCAGCGCCGGCGCATGCCCGTCTTCCAGCGCCGCATAGGACGACTCGCGCACGATGAACTGCTCGCGCGCCACCGGCCATCCCGCCGGCGCCCACTGCGTATCCTCGAGCAGTTTCACGTCGACCTGCAGGATAATCTCTTCCCCGTTCTCCGGGATTCGTCCCATAACGGGCACTCTTATCTCCGCCTCGCCGCCCGGCTCCAGATCTATCGGCAGCATCATGCCGCGCTGCACGACACGCCCGTCCGATAAAAGGCTCCATTCCCAATCGAACCGGTCCAGGTTCGTAAAGTCATACCGGTTCGTCACGCGCAGATGCCCGCTCGCGGCATCCAGCGCCTCGAACCACACGTATTGGTATACCTTCCGCACCTCGTAGTAGTGCGGGTGCGGCACGCGATCCGGCCCGACAAGTCCGTTGATGCAGAAGTCCATGTCGTTCGGCATGTCCCCGAACTCCCCGCCGTAGGCGAAATATTCGTCCGGCAAAAGCGAAAGCTCCGTGGGATTCTCCCCGTACCGCATGCGGTCGCCGTCGATCGGCTTCGCCAGTCCCTGGTCCACCCAGTCCCAGATCGCCGCCCCCACAATCTGCGGATGCGCGTAGATGAAATCCCAGTGCTCCTGCAGATTCCCTCCGGAATTGCCCATCATGTGACTGTATTCGCGAATGTTCGCCCATTTTGGGCGTGCTTCCGACACGAAGTCTTCGAGATCTGCAACCGCCGGGTAGTCGATATCCACCCAGTCCGACACGGACGCGTCGGCGTGGTAGAAGTACGGCCGCGTCGCGTCCACCTCTTCCATTGCGGAGCGCATCGCCGCCAGGTTCCGCCCGCTCCCCCCTTCATTGCCCAGCGACCAGATCGCCACGCTGGCGTGGTTTTTGTCCCGCTCCACCATGGACACGCCCCGGTCGACGTGTGCGAGCTTCCAGTCCGGATTGTCCCCCAGTGTCCGGCTTCCCGTTCCGAATCCGTGCGCCTCCTGGTTCGCCTCATCCATCACGTAGATCCCGTACTCGTCGCAAAGCCGGTACCATCGCACGTCGTCCGGGTAGTGGCTCGTCCGCACGTAGTTGATGTTGGCCTGTTTGATCAGCTCGATATCCCGGACCATCGTGGCAAGGTCCAGGTGCCGTCCGAGCCGCGGATGGTGTTCGTGACGGTTGACGCCCTTGAGCTTGATCGACTTCCCGTTCACAAAGAACTGTCTGTCCCGAAACTCGTACTCGCGGATGCCGAACTTCCATGGGATCGCTTCCAGCACGTTTCCGCCCGAGTCCTCCAGGCTCAGCACGACCTTGTAGAGTGTCGGCGCCTCCGCGCTCCACAAATCCGCATCGTACATTCGCGTTCGCAGCGTATGCCGGACAATGTGGTCCTCTGCCGGCGCCAGCCCGGTCGTTACCCGTTCGTTCAGCATTTCGCCATCCGGACTATAGAAAACAGCTTTCAGCGTCAGGCCGTTCACCGCCACGCCCGACTGGTTCCGCAGATCGACGTCGATCGTAACGTCTGCATCTTCATAGTTGTCGTCCAGGTCCGTCACGATGTGGAAATCATGTATGTGCACCGCCGGGCGCGCGGTCAACGTTACATCGCGGAAAATCCCGCTCAGCCGCCACATGTCCTGGTCTTCCAGGTAGCTGCCGTCCGACCAGCGGTACACTTCCACTGCAAGCGTGTTTTCTCCCACCTCCACGTATTCCGTGATATCGAACTCGGCCGGCGTCATGCTGTCCTGGCTGTAGCCCACGCGTGCGCCGTTGACCCACACATAGAATGCCGACTTCACGCCTGCAAACTCGATGAAAACACGCTTTCCACTCCAGCTTTCAGGAAGCAAAAATGTCCGCCGATAGCTACCCACCGGATTGCGCAATTCAAACTGCGTAAAATCGGGGGGGGGATCCAGCATGATATTCGGGGGCTCCGCGCGAAACGGATACCTGACGTTCGTGTAGATCGGTACGCCGTACCCCTGGGTCTGCCAGTTGCCCGGCACCACAATTTCGTTCCAACCGCTTGCGTCGAAATCCGGTCTGTAAAACTCCGCCGGACGCTCTTCCGGCCGCGGCGCCCAGTGGAATTTCCACAACCCGTTCAGGCTCATCCGCCGGAATGACGCCCCCATTCCGGCGGCGCGCTCCACGTTCATGTAGGGCGTGTATGTCGCCCGCACCGGCTCGCGATGGATCTCCACAACTGCGGGATTTTCCCAGTCGTTCCGCTCTGAGGCCCATGGAGCGCCCAGCAGGCTTAACAGAACAGCAAGCAGTACATGTTTCATGAACCCAGCCTCCCGTTGCTTTCGATACCTACCCGGATAAATACCGCAGGGCAGTGTATTGCTGTTTATGCCCTGATTGAAATCAATATCGTAATTGGGCCATCCGGCCTTGAGGGGGGGATTAGACCTGTTACCACCCAATAATTTTCGAAAAGGCGATGACGCCTGTCGCCTCTCCGATACGGATTCAATTGGTTATCTTTTTGAAGAATCAGCGCCCCCCGGCGCCCGAAGGGCCGGCGGGGCGCTCCCGTCTGCGTTGTCGCGCCCGGCGCTTACATCACCGCAATTACGACCACGAGTACTCGTCATGGAATTCCGCACTGGGTAGAAACATCCGGCAAGGCATTATAGGCAGAGGAATCGCTGGCGCCCACAACCGCACTTGTATTGACTGCCGAAGACTGGCCATAGGTGTCTGAAACAGTCACAACAGCCGTTCCGTCCACAGATCCGCCCGTATCGGTGTCGATGCCGCAGCCCAGAGAGCCGGTTGAATCCACTTTGAATATCCACACATCGCCGTTGCGATCGTCCATTGCGTCGCTGTCTCCGGCAACAGCGTATCCGCCATCGGCAGCCTGAACCGCTCTATATGCCCATTCATTGCCGCTCCAGGTATAAACGCCGTCGTCATAGGTAACGTTGTAGGTCTTCTGCCACTCAATGAGGCCGGCATTGCTGATCTTGACCAGCCAGGCGTCATAGGAATCCACATCGAACGACAACGTCCAGCCGCTCATGATGTATCCTCCATCGTCGGTAATTACCAGACCCTGGGCGGCGTCGGCATCCGTCCCTCCATAGGTATACTGCCAAGCCAGAGCGCCGCCGGCATCAAGTTTTATCGCCCAGTAATCGTCATTGCCGGCGCCGAAAGAATTGGTCTTGGCGCCCACGATGTATCCGCCGTCATCCGTGGCTGCGACGGTATTGGGAATTTCGCTTCCCGATCCGCCGAAGGTTTTTTCCCAAACGACATTAAAGGAGCTGTCCAGCTTGACGATCCAGAGATCCCGGCCTCCGGCGCCGAAGGACTGGGTGTCGGCCGCCACAATGCAGCCGCCGTCCGCCGTAGGCTCGACGGAGCGGCCGTATTCATCCCCGCCGCCTCCGAGTGCAACCTCGCCAATGACCGATCCGGAGGCGTCAAGCTTTACAAGCCAGACATCCCGGCCCCCGGCCCCAAAGGAATTGGTGTACCCGCTCAACAGGAAACCGGTGGGATCCCCCATTGAATCGAAAGTCTCCTTCAGGTCGAAGGCAACCTCGGTGCCGGTGCCGCCGTATGTATACTGCCAGTCGATAGAGCCCGAACTCGTCAGTTTGACCACCCACACGTCGCAGTACCGTGTGCCGGTACGATAGGAATACGATTCCCCTGCCACGATAAATCCGCCGTCGTCAGCCTGGCGCACCACATGCGGATGGTCTTCGCTTGATCCTCCGAATCCCGTTTCCCAGACCGTATCGCCCTGTGAATCGATCCTGACAACCCAGAAATCATATCCGCCGGCGCTGTTGTAGGTCCCGTCGGCGGCAAATACGTACCCGCCGTCATCCGTCAAATCCAAACCATAGGTGTGGTACTCGGTATACCAGCCTGCATGGCCATAAGTCCTGGACCATGTCGTCTCCACCGGCAGGCTTCTGAAGGTCACTTCAATGGTGTGGTCCTCGGTGACATCCATGAATGTGTAATTGTTTCCTGTCACGGCGGTAATTTCACCGTCCACGATGACCGTATCCACTTCGTAGCCGTCGGCCGGGGTAAAGGTAAAGACCCGGCTCCCGCCGTAGGTTACCGAGGCAATCCCGTTCGGATCGATGCCGCCGTTTTCGCCGGCCGATGCGCTTATGGAAAAAGTCCGGAGGTTAAAGGTTGCCGTAACGCTCCTGTCGTTGTCTATGGTGACGGCACTGACGCCCGGATCGATATCTCCGGTCCAGCCGGCAAAGACGGACGAAACCGAAGGGCTTGCGCTGAGATCCACCACGGTCCCGTAATTGTACTCGTGGGTTCCGACCGACGGGGTGGTCGTGCCGGTCCCGTCGCCGTCCCGCAGGATGGTCAGGATATGCGTATCAACGGCAAAAACCGCCTGGATGGTATGCGCGGAATCCACGGCGCTGAATGTATAGCTCGTCCGTGCGCCGGCCGAAACGCCGTCTACAAGGACATCCGCAACGTGGCAATGCAAATCCGGCGTAATCGTAAAGGCCTGGTCGTTGCCGTAATACACCTGTGTCGGGCCGCTCGGGGCAATAGTTCCGTTTGCGCCTGCAGTAGCCGTGATGGTGTAGGCAATCGGCAGAAAGCTTGCCGTGATGGTGTGGTCCGTCGTTACGTTTTCAAAAGTATAGCTGTCGACCGCACCCTGGGAGACGCCGTCCACCAGCACATCTTCGATGATATAGCCCGTACTTGCGCCGACGGTAAATTCCCGGTCCGATCCATAGTCGACGGAAACCGACCCCGAGGGTGAAATCGATCCGCCGGTCCCGGCGGAAGCCGTGATTGTTCTGGCTGTCGGCATTACTATGCCGGCCACGTAACCGGACTTGTTGACCGAAACTTCTATCGGATAACCGGCATCCGGATCCTGAACATAGGCGATATCGACCCGGCCGTCTATGACGGTTCCGCGGCCGAGCGCCACAACGCCGTATGGAGTGTACTGGTATATGGTGACTATCGCTCCATCCACTGCATAGCCGACCCGGATTCCGTCGGGAATGTCTTCCACATCCGCATCCCCGGGCAGCGGGCCCGGTTGGGCGGTCCAGATTTCCAGCGTGGGGTCGCCGAAGCAATGAAACAGCATAAAGTCGGATCTGGATCGCGTGGACACGTACTGTTCGGTTCGATCGATCATTTCGGCAATCGAACCGACCTGGCCAAGCATATAGAGCTTGCCGTAATTCAGCACATCCCCCAATCTGTGGATCTCTTCGTTCCCGCCGTAATCGCCGATAGATGCGGGCCAGACGGCATCAATGAAGCCTTTGGCCAATTCGGAATTGGGATAACTGGGGGATAGATTGGTGGCGGCGAAAACGCCTACCGCACCGCCGCCTTCCTTGTGGAGCAGTTGATCGGCAAAACACCGTTCAGTTCTTTGAAATGCACCCGTCAGGCAATTGATGCTGAAAACCACGGGAAGCAGTTCGGCGTTCTGGTTGCCGAGATCGTCGATTATATTCTCCGTTGTAAAGGCCGGGTGCACCCATTCCACGTAACCGCCATGGTCCCTGTGAATGATGAGAAAACGCCCCTGATCCGATGTGAATGCATGGATGATATCGTCTGTGTCGCCGTCCCAGGCAAATCCGTTTTCCGCCAGAAGGTCATCCGGCAGGTTAGAGCCGTCGTAATAGCATCTCGGCACATCCGCGTCACAATGTATCGTCGAATAAATCCGTTCCACCTCGTAGCCTTCATTGAGCATGGAATTCCGGCAGAACTCCATTGCTTCGATAAATGTCCGCTCGGCCCATCCATTTTCACCGACCTGTCGGCAGCACTGAAAAGCGCCGGCCACAGAAACATTCTGATAGAAGGAATCCCGGGCCGGAGGATCGCTTTCGTAGGCGATGATTTTGTCGACAACCACAAGAGCTTCATCCAGGGTGGTCGCGGGAATGCGGCCCACCGCAAGATCGGGCAAAGAAAAATCATCCTCGGCCGCGGCAAATTCTCCGCCGATTACCGAGTATGGGTAGTCGGTAGAGATCGACAATCCGTAGTCGGATGAACTGGGTTGTATGGAAAATGTCGGAATAAAATCTTTGCCGCCCATCAGCAGAACGTAGGATGGACGAACGGCTTCGTACCGGACTTCTATAAGTTCGTCGATTCCCGAACTGTCGTCGGGCCCTTCCCCGGCACCGTCGCACACGTTAAAGACCCGGGTTAAAATGCCCTTATCATTTTTCCATTCTGCAAGGCGATCGGCTGCCTGACGTAAATCCGGGGGCGTCAATATCAAAAGCTCTTCGCCGTAAAACGTTGTTACCGGATCCGAATCCACATATTCGGTAAGGGCGCCAACGTTGATCACAACCCGTTCCACCATGGGCAGGGTTTGATCAAACGGACTCAGGGCCCTCTCCGTGGTGAATACGCCGTCGCCGCCGTTGAAGGTCACTTCAAAATCCACGGAGTCGTACAGCGCCATGGTATCGGTAGCCGGATGGTACCGACCGGCGGCACAGACAATCTCGGCGATGGATACATCGCGCATGTCGCCCATGGAATGCACGCTGCATACGCTCTCCGGGTAATTCTCGTCGGCGGCATAGGCATCCTCATCCTGGACAAAAGGCAGCTCCTCATCCTCCGCATCTACAGGCTGGAGCTGAACCGGATACAGATTCATCCGGATGACCTGCTCTCCTCCCGCTATGGCATTCACCGAAACGCCGGCTCCCCGCGGCACTGCAACATATCTGCGGTACAACGGAACCGCAGGATATCCCTCGGGCGACACGGGAAACGCGACACCCGGAATCTGAAGCTGGGTAAAAACTTCGCCGTTTTCCTCTACCGTCCACATTCGCGGCTCGCCGAAGCTGATATTGCCTGCTACATGGGTATTGTCCGATTCACTTAACAAAAGCTTCGGCATTGCGCCGATCTTTTCGTATCCGCTGCAGACTCCGGAAAAAACCGACAGCATGTCGTACCGGAGCATCCATCCGCGGTTGTGAAGATCTTCCGCCGTATCGGCGGCGGCCGCGCTGCGCAACACCTGGGTTTCGTCAAGATACTGGGCCAGAATATTCGCCGCCCCGCAAAGATCGCCGTCTACATAAGATATTCTGGCATCGATAATAATGTCTTCAAGAAGACTCCGCTGATCGGCGTTGAGTTCCAGGTTCAACCCTTCTATATAGTCTTCGAGATTATAAAATCTATTGAGAATATCGTCATCCGACGATACTGAACGACTATTGAACGACCGCGAGCATCCGCCGGCCCCCAAAATGCCCATAGCCAACAAGAGAAAAAAACCGATTAAACTCACGTTTACAGTTTTGTATTTTGAAGTCCGCATCGATGGATCCTTTCCTGTTCCGGCAGAGCTGTATCATCAGCAAATGACAGTCAAATGAATGGAGTCCGGCGCTTGGAATGCTTTGAAAAAAACGCCTGTGCCAGAGGCGCTTTGGGATGGACAGCAGCTTGTGCAAGCGGAGGACCTTCGAAAACGAGAGGAATCGATTCACCGTGTGCCCGACGATACGCGGAGCATGGGCACAGGGAGAATAAACGCCTGTTTCAAATTTTCGATCCCTATGTAAACCCTTCTTTTCGGATACGTCTTGTGCAATCTTCTTTTAATTTCGGGCGCTGATTCTACTATGTTTTGCAGGAGGCTTGGAATAAAAAAACGGCAATCTCCAGGGCATAAAGGCGGAAAGCCCGATAATCGATTACGGCATCCGGGCTCTCCGGCTATCGGGGCGGAATAATCGAACTGCACATATTTTTAATTAAGGTTTGCATGAATTTCACCGGTCACTTCGTGGCGGATGAGAACAGTTGAACCGGGCGCTGTTTGAATAGACCTTATTTCTGCAGCATGACTATCAGGCGCTTCGGGCCATGGGCGCCCAGGATGAGTATTTTTTCAATATCTGCGGTGCGGCTGGGCCCGGTAACCATCATCAGATTCTTACGTTCTTCAGGAGGCAACGCCCGAAAAAGCTCAAAATGATTTGCCGCAAGGGACCGGGCTTGAACGAGCGCGATCACGGTTTCGGCAAGAAAGTACGGCAGTGGACTGCACCCGGTAAATGGTATCGCTAATGTCGCCGTATCCGCAATTGCGTACGGGACAGCAACCATACTCACCGTTATATTTGCAATCGCTCCTTTTCTCTCAGCCTCGGCCAGCCGTTCCGGGCGCATGGTCCGGATACCCCGCGTTTCGAGCGCACTTAAAATACCCTCTATCGATTTGCCGCCGGAAACCGCTATCTCGCGCACCGAAAGTTCCCTCAACACAACGGCAATTCTTTCAATGCTTTCATATTCAGACGCTACCACGGAGCATTCTCCCGAAACCATTGCGAGTTCCGCAAGGAAGCGCTCCATTTTCTCATCGAGGCTTTGCACCGGACCGACAACGGTTTCGGCCATTTGAACGGAAGCCGTCTCAGCGGGAAGCTGCGACGGCTGCTTCAGCCCTCTGCGTATTGAATCCAGTATTTCCTGCCGTGAGTCCATTGTAATGTCCTGCGATTTCAGCTTCCAATTAGTGCTTTTGAAATCTTAATCCCCCGGCTTTGCGTTTTGGGCCGGCGACGGCTTCGCTCTCTTTTCAAGCTCCAGAAACCGCTTTCGGAAACCCCTGCCGTCAAATCGTCCCAGCGACCGTTCGCCGCTCCAGCCGGGGACTGGAAACGGCGAAGGATAAATCTTCTGCAGTCTTCCCGGGAACCAGGTCGCCAGCCGGTACAGCAGCGGGTGCCGTGCCAGAAATGCCCATAAACGGATCCCGAAGCGCTCTATGTTCGTTGATTCGCCCGCATCGACTACCTTGCTGCGCAGCTTTAAAAGATGATGGGGGATGTCGATCTTCAGGGGGCATATCTGCCGGCAGGCGCCGCACAGGCTCGAAACAAACGGCGCATACCGCCCTTCGTGCTCGCCCAGGTACTGCGGTATGAGCGTCGCTCCGATGGGGCCCATATAGACCCAGCCGTAGGCATGGCCGCCGACCTGCTGGTAGATCGGACAGACGTTGAGGCATGCAGCGCAACGAATGCAAAAGAGCGTTTCGCGCAGCTGCGGATCGGCGAGAATTTTCGATCGTCCGTTATCCAGCAGGATTACGTGAACCTGCTCCGGCCCCGTTCCACTGATCCGATGCTGCACGCCGCCTATAATGTTGACATAAACGGATTGCTTCTGTCCTGTGGCGCTGGGCGCAAGCAGCTTAAGAAAAACCGGCAGATCGTCGAACGACGGGATCAGCTTTTCAATGCCTATCAAGGCCACATGGATTTTCGTCAATTCCATGGACATTTGAGCATTCGCTTCATTCTCTATCACCGCAACACAGCCTGAATCCGCTATAGCGAAATTGCCTCCCGAGATCCCCATTTCCGCGGCAAGAAATTTCTCCCGTAATTTCGAACGCGCGATCGCCATCAGCTCCTGTGGATCTTCCGTATATGCGACGCCGAGCTTTTCCTGAAAAATCCGGCCGACATCTTTGCGAGTCAGATGCAGGGCCGGCGAAGTCAAATGCGAAGGAATCTGTCCGAGGAGTTGAACAATAAATTCGCCCAGATCGGTTTCGACCGTCTCGATTCCCTGCCGGACCAGGAACTGATTGAGGCGGATCTCTTCCGTCGTCAGGCTTTTCGATTTGACTGCGGTACGCACACCGTTCTCCCGGGCGATTCGCAGCACGATTTCACGAGCCTGCGAAGCATCGCGCGCCCAATGCACAGTCAGGCCGTTGCTGCGGCATGCAGATTCGAAAGCCACCAGATATTCATCGAGATGTTCGATCACGCGCCTTTTGGCTGCGTGGGCCAGCTGCCGCAGCGCTTCCCATTCGGGAGCCTCCGCCACTCGTTCGGCTCGTTTATGCAGCGCGGTTTCCGTGGCCTGCATTACCGCATCGTGAAGCCTCTTATCCTTGAGCGCCGAGCGAATGTAGTCTTTTGTTTTTGATGCGCGCAGCTCCATCATAATCCAAGGCTTTCCGCCAACAGTTCGGCGATATGCATGGTTTTGGCTTTCATGCCGTGTTTGCGCAGATATCCTTCGATATTCATCAGGCAGCTCGAATCGGCGCCGATGCAGAACTCGGCGCCGCTCGCCTCGATATTGCGGCATTTGCGCTCCGTCATTGCGATCGACAGCTCTGAAAATTTATAGGAAAAAGTGCCGCCGAAGCCGCAGCACAGATCCGGCTGCGGCATTTCCACAAAATCGATGTCCGGCACGCCGCGGATCAATTTGCGGGGCTGGGAATGAATGCCCAACTCGCGGTTCAGATGGCATGAATCGTGATACGTTACTTTGTGAGGAAATGATCCGCCCAGATTGTCGACCTCTGCAATGTCGACCAAAAATTCGCTGAATTCGAAAATACGTCCGGCCAGCCGTTCGCGGGCGGGATAAAGCTGCGGGCGGATGTCGAGGTCGAAGTAAAATTTCCGCACCATGGCCGTACAGGATCCGCTTGGAGCTACAATGGCCTCTTTCCCGGAAAACATCTCGATAAAGCGCTCCGCGATCGGGACTACCTCCTTGCGATACCCGGAGTTGAATGCAGGCTGTCCGCAGCAGGTTTGCCCGTCAACATACTCAATCTCCGCCCCTACATGGCGCAGCACTTTAACCATCGCTATTGCCGGCTGCGGGTACAGATGCTCGGATAGGCATGGAACAAAAATGGCAACTTTCATAGATTCTCTGGATCCGCAACCATCAGCGTTTTAACAAGAACATCCCAACAGGGCGGCTCTTCATTTTTATATAATGTAGTAACATCCCCGGTTGAAATTCAAGAATAGTTTACATGCCGCATCCGATTGGAATACGAAACGGGATTTAACAGGGATGTCGATCCGAAAAAACCGCATCTTATTCCGCCTTGCGACACCCATGACCGGATGAATGTGCTTGACTGGCACTCCAGCTTCGACATAGAGTGCCGCGTGCCGGGGCCCTTGATTCCCCAATTGTGATGATATTCGCGTGCTGTTGTATTTTCGTAAAACTGATTCCAATGATTGTGATTTTTCCCCGCGGAGGTGTCCATGAGCCACAATTCAAGGATTTGGATATTCCTGGCGGTCCTGTTTATCGCGGCTGCCGGTGCCGCAAACGCACAGGAACGCAGTGAAAAAGGCTTCTATTTTACGGTTGGTGGAGGCATCAACTGGCTGGATATGGGAGTCTGGGGAACTCAAATTCCCGCCGACACCGGCTTTGCCTTGAACGGTACCGTCGGCTACGACTTCAACAAATGGATAGGGACTGAATTGAATTCGGGATATATCTACAATTCAGGCGCACTTTACGACTCCTCGCTGCACCAGGCTCCCATCATTTTTAATGTCCTGTTGCATCTTCCGCCTCATTCCAGGTTCGATCCATATGCAGGGTTTGGATTAGGAGTGGTGGTAGAGCATATAAGCCGTGTTGTAGAGGAAGCTGAAGAAGATGCCGTCGATGAAAGCAGTTCGGGAGGGGATGCAGCCGTTCAATTCATTGCCGGCATGAATTATTACCTCAAGGAAAAAATTGCAGTCGGTGCACATTACCGTTACATCTGGCTTGCATCTTTATCGCTATTCACAGGGGAATCCAATGGAAATGACGGCCTGATCTTCGATTTCAAGTACAGGTTCTGACAGGGAATTCTTCTGGTCCAATCCGGCGATGCAGTGCGCGCTCAAGCGCCCGGTTTTGATGGAAAACAGAATTTTAAAAAGACATTAATACGGCCTATGCTTTTTATTCCAGCAGCAGGGGAGGCCTTCTTCCGCTCACCGGATTGACATAGTGAAAGGGCACATCCGCTATTTTGGGAAACGGCGCTTCCGAGGGGCCCCTCATCGGCCTGTCGGGAGGGAACGTTTCCATTATATTGCCCGCTGAAAGCTTGAGAGACATCAGCCCCTTTGCCCAGCCGCCTTTATAGTCGGCAGTCCAGGTATAGTCGAGATCCATTGCCGTAAGCTTCCAGATGTCATTCTCGATCTTTGCCTTTTTCTCTAAAATTCCCGCCATCCATAGACCGTTCTCTCCGTCCGAGCCTGAAAGCTGGAACAGGCGCACCCTGATGTCTGCGCTTCGCCCGTCCTCTGAAACATGAATGACCGGCTGGATAATCTGATGGCAGGTAAAGAAACCCGTGGACCTTCCGCCGGCAAAGGGATACTGGACCTTGAGGGACTTTCGGATGCGTTCGCGTCCGACGTAGACACCCACAAAGGGGGCTTCCCTCCATGCGTCCACGGCAAAGAGGTCCGAGAAATCATCCCACAAAAAATCGTCAATATAATACCCGTACGCGGTTGTAAGATTTTCGCACGCGTCATAGCCGATCGCCCTCCTGACAAGCCGATCAACTTCTTCCACGATTTTTTCCATGTCGGGAATGCTCCCCTCATCCGCATCCGGACCGGCGCCTGAAGGCGCGGCGGCTTTTAAATCGGGAAACCGGCCTGCAGGCGTTACCCCTTCGGGATACTGCGGGGGAAGCCCTGTAACCGGATTATCGTAATGGAACCCCGGGATATAATATTCCGGAAAAATCCTGTACGTTGCCGTCGAAGGCCTGTCCGGGGGGAATTCTTCGTTTAACCCGGGGGCCGGTTCAGCCCCTTTGGCCCAGCCTTTGTCATAGTCCGCGCGCATTACCGGATAGATATGCATGGATTGGATGCGCCAGGTCCCGTCCTGTTTCACATATTCGTTCTCGAATACGCCAAGCCCCCATTTGCCTGATTCGCCGTATTTACCGGACATAATCAGTTCGCTGCCCCGCGCCCTCGCGGTCCGGCCGCCGGGAGAGATATTTACAAGCGTCTGAACCTGGAGATGATCATTGAGCTCCCCTTCACGCAGCCCCTGGGGGCCGAACTGTTCCAGGGCACGCCGGATGCTTTTCCGGCCCGCATAGACTCCCCGAAGACCCGGTTCCATGGTCCCGTCCTCCGAGAAAAGGTCGGCGACATCATCCCACATTTTGCGGTCCACATAGTACCCGTAAACATGCTGCAGGTTTTCCACCTCCTGCTGGTCATTGAGCCGCTGCGCGCGCCATAAAAGATCTTTCAAACTTTGGGACAGGGGTTTTCCGTCCTGCAGGGTCGCCGACGCTGACGGCTTCGTATCCAGGGGAACCGGAGCACCCGCGAGGTCCGGAGTATAGTGTATCGGGATATCCCCCCTTGCTATCGTCCAGCCGGACTGCTCATAAGAGCCGCTGTACTGGAGGTAGAAACGCAGGTCTTTGATCTTCCATACTCCGTCTTCCAGGACATACTCATTCTCATAGACCCCGCCGGCCCAGTTTGCGTTTTTCCCATGGGACCCGAGCATGGTAAAAACACGCCATCGCCCTTTGGCCGACTTTCCATCCGGAGCAAGGGTTACTACCGGCTGGAGCATGATATGCGGATACAGCAGTCCCTCCGGTAGTCCCAGCCTGCCCCCGCCGATATCATTTATGAAAAGTTTTCGTATCTCTTCTTTTTTGAGATCCCCGGCCGGATAATGCCCGATACCGTCCGAGGCAAAAAGATCGGCAAGATCATTCCATAGACCGAACTCCGCGTACTGGCCGTATGCCGACTGCAGGCGTTTTACAGCCCTTATGGCTTCGGCCCGTTCGACCATGGTTTCCAGACCGGCAACACGAGCCCGGAGAAGCCCTTTGCTGGATTCCGAGCCTGCGCCGGAATCAATAGAGTTGCAGCTTATCAGGCCGGATGCCGCCAGCAGGAAAATCGCAGGGGCCAGGAACGTCCTGCCGCGCAGGAAAAATCTCTGATACGAAATGCGGGACATGCGTGAATCCTCCCTTAGGACCTGAGAAATAACATATCTGTTTTCTGTTGAATATTCATTAACCGAAGTGCCGTCATCCGGGAAATCACAATTGGGCCGACCCCGTATATGAATCAGCCGTATTGGGATTTTATTGCGCGGAGACAACCTTGAGATAACCTGTCAGGTCACAGTTTTCGAGGTCCCGGATTCCCTCGATTACGCGCCGGGCGTTGAACATGGCTCCGGCTGCCGAAGTATGCGTGTGGTCTCCGGGAGCGTAATACAACGGGCCAACCAAATCCGGGCCGAGTTCTTCAAAAATGGACGCGATGCGCTCGTTGAGGTCTATGAAGCGGCGTCCGGCTTCCTGCGCAGCCTGCCCGGCCCAGAGTCCCCAGCCCTCACCAGCGCGGGGCAGGCGTCCCGATTCGTTAAAGTTGTTGCGGGGGATCGGAGAGCAGGCTAGGGCCGTCGCTCCCTTGGCGCGGCTTTCGGCGACGAATTGCCGTATGTACCAGCCGTTTTCTTCTCCGTTACTGGCTGTGGAGTCACCGGCAATGAACAGGCCTGGTGTGTCTGCCCGGGCCTGGGCTTCCGGTATTAACAGCGTCAGCGCCAGCAGCAGCCATCCCGATTTCATTTTAATAATTCCCCGGAATAACAGGCGCAGGAAAGCGTTTTTTATTTTCGGGTGTTCCGGCCTCCCACCTGTTTCCCTGTTCCGCCTGGAGACGCACCTCGGAAATTTCGAAGTTTTTGGTTCAATCTGCTACAGGCTATCATAGAATGGAAGCCCACAATTCAATAAAACCTGGAGCCGGCAATGAGAATTCTAAATCTGTTTGTTTTGAGCGTGATTGTGTTCGGGTGCGAGTCCTTTGCTCAGAACACTCTCGAAATTTATACCAACGCGGGCGAGCATCGCATCAGCAAGGACATATACGGACATTTTGCCGAACACCTCGGCCGCTGCATCTATGACGGTATCTGGGTCGGGCCGGATTCGGACATCCCCAACGTGAACGGCTATCGCAAAGACGTACTCGAAGCGCTGCAGGCTCTTGAAATACCGGTGCTGCGCTGGCCGGGCGGCTGCTTCGCGGACACATACCACTGGAAGGACGGCATCGGGCCGGTGGAGGAGCGCCCGAAAATCAAGAACGTCTTCTGGGGCGGCGTCATCGAGGACAACAGTTTCGGGACGCACGAGTTTTTGAACCTGTGTGAACTGCTGGGAAGCGACGCGTACATTTCCGCCAATGTCGGCAGCGGCACCGTTCGGGAGATGATCGACTGGATTGTTTACATGACCTCGGACGACGACGTCGAGATGGCCGATTTGCGCCGAAAGAACGGCCGCGAAAAACCGTGGGATGTGAAATTCATCGGCATCGGGAACGAAAGCTGGGGCTGCGGCGGCGAAATGACGGCCGAGCACTATGGCGATCTGATGAAAACCTATTCCAGCTATGCGCGGCTTTACGGGGGGCGCCGGCTGGTCCGCGTCGGCAGCGGGGCCAATTCGGGCGACTACAACTGGACCCGCGTGCTCATGGAAAAAGGCGCCGGCCAGGTGGATGCGCTCGGCGCCCATTATTACACCATTGCGGGAGAAGGCTGGGGGAACAAATCGTCGGCCACGGATTTCGGGGAGGATCTTTATTTCCGGGGCATTCAACAGGGACTGCGCATGGACGTATTGATTTCCCAGCATTCCGCCATCATGGACCAGTACGATCCCGGCAAACGCGTGGGACTGTTTATCGACGAGTGGGGCATCTGGACCGACGTGGAGCCGGGAACGAATCCCGGTTTTCTCTATCAGCAGAATTCCATGAGGGATGCGCTGATCGCGGCCACCACGTTGAATATTTTCAATAAGCACAGCGAACGGGTGCGCATGGCGAACATCGCCCAGACGGTGAATGTCCTGCAGGCAATGGTTCTGACGCAGGACGACAAAATGCTGCTGACGCCGACATACCACGTGTTCAATATGTACAAGGACCACAAGGGCGCACTGATGCTGCCGTTTCACCTGTCAACGGAGGATTATGAGCGCAACGGCAGTAAAATTCCGGCCATAAGCAGCTCGGTGTCGCTGGCCGATGACGGCGGCATGACGTTGACGCTGACGAATGTAAATCCCGACAAAGAAGCCGGCCTTGAAATCTCCTTTGTCGGAAGAAATATTGCCGACGTTCAGGATGCCCTGGTGCTGACCGCACCGGCCGTCAATTCGATCAACACGTTTGATAAAACGGATACCGTATCGCCGAAAAAATTCAGTGGATTCAAGAAAACATCGCACAATACAATCAGGGTCGAACTGCCCTCAAAGTCGGTTGTGAAGTTGAAAGTGAAATAAAGAAGGAGCCCCCTGATATGCGTTTCTTTCGGATCCCCGGCATCATCGCGCTGGTCCTGCTGCTGCATGCCTGCCATTCGCTGCGCAAAACCTATGACATAACCGATTATGGCGCCCTGGGCGACGGCGAGACAGTCAACACGACAGCCGTCCAGGATGCCATTGACGCCTGCGCTCTTGGCGGCGGTGGCGTCGTCATCGTGCCCGGGGGCACATTCCTGTCCGGCGCCGTCTTCTTCAAGCCGGGCGTCAATCTGCATATCGAGGAAGGCGGCTGCCTCAAAGGCACAACCAGCATGGCAGACTATCGCCTAGTCCAGACGCGCTGGGAGGGCGAAGAGCGCATCTGGGTCAGCGCACTGGTCAATGCATTCGGCGTCGAGGGTTTCACCATCAGCGGTGACGGCACCATCGACGGGTCCGGCGACGTCTGGCACAGGCGGCCCTTCGGACCCAAAACCGAACCGTCCGCCGGGCCGACTCATATCGGCCCCGTCCGCGAAGGCCCGCCGTCGCTGGGTCCCGAGGGCGGCCTCGATGCGGCGCCGGATTCGCCTGCGTATAATCTCGTAGAAACCGATTTGCCCGGCTACGCCCGCCCGCGCCTGATTGCCATCCAGAACTGCAACAACGCCACGGTACGGGATATCCATATCCGCAACCAGTCTTCCTGGGGGGTGTTTGTCCTCTACTCGCGCGACGTTGCCGTCGAGCACCTGAACATCCGCGCCGCGCACTATATTCCCAGCAGCGACGGCATCGACATTGATTCCTGCGACGGTGTCTTAATCCGCAACGTGGACATCGACGTCAACGACGACTGCATCGCCATCAAGTCCGGCAGGGATGAGGACGGCCGGCGGGTAGCCCGCCCGGCAGAGAACATCCTTGTTACGGACAGCATCTTCCGCTACGGCCACGGCGGCGTATCGATGGGCAGTGAAATGTCAGGGGGCATTCGCGATGTGACAATCCAGGACAGCGTCATGATGGAGGATAACTGGGCGCCTATCCGCTTCAAATCGCAGCCCAGCCGGGGCGGTGTGGTCGAAAACATCACCTACAAAAACATCGAACTGCGGAACACACGCAAGGCATTCGAGTTCAATATGGCCTGGCGCATGGTCAACCCGCGGCCACCCGCGAATCCGCTTCCCGTAGTGCGCAATGTCCATATCATTAACGTCTCCGGCACTACCGCAAATGTCGGCGACATGACCGGCCTTGACGACAGTCCGATCACTCATGTTGTTTTCGAAAACTGTACGATTAACGCCACGGAAAGCGGTTTCGTCCTGCATAACGTCGAAGATATCGATCTGTCCGGCCTCACGATCCATGTTCCTGAAGGCGTCGAACCTGTCGTTTACCGGTAATTCCCGACGTCAATCCCGTCACTCATGAGAAATGTGGATTAAAACGCAATTTTTACACCATGAAGCCCTGAGTCGATGCAAATCCTGCACCTGAAAGAAAGCACATTGAAGGGACCCGCGCACCGAATCCTGCATAACAACTTCCGTAACTTATTCTCCAGAAATCACTTGTGATTTTGTTTTCCAATTCCACGGCGCCTCGGGGAAAAGTGGCACAAGGATTGCTGAAACAGAAAGCATGATCATGGGGATCATTGGAAAGGAGAAAATATTATGAAAGGCATCAAACAAATTTTAACTTTGTCCGCTGCTGCGGTGCTTGGTTTTGGAATTTCATCCGCCTATTCGCAGAGCGGCACTTCAACGCCAATCCAGAAGAGAGCGGGTGTTGTCGACGCCAACGGCGACGGCATCTGCGACATCACCGGCCGGACAATCGGAAGCGGAAGACAGGCAGGCAGGGCCGGGCAGGCAAATCTCGGCAATCAGAATGGTCCCGGCAACGGGATGGGAAACCGGCAGAACGGGCCGAAGGACGGTACCGGATACGGCGCCCGGTCCGGAAAAAGAACGGGACCGCAGGACGGCACACAGGCGCGTATCGGCCGGGGAAACCGGGCCGGCGTATGCAACCAATCCACAGGGAATCGGAATCGCAGGGGAGGCCGCCTGTAAAGGTCATTGCATCGATCCCGGAATCCGGGAATGAATGGAAAAACATCATAAACCCGGCTCACGGGATCGGCTCCCCCCGATTCCCGGGAATCACACTTTTCCAATAAAAGTAAAAAATCATATTCTTTTAGTACAAACTGCTGATTCCTAACGGCCGGCGATTCCATATTCTTTCAGCCGGTATTGCAGGGTACGGAGACTGATTCCCAGTTCCTCCGATGCGGCCCGCCGATCCCCTTTATGCCGGGAGAGCGCATCGAGAATCGCTTTCTTTTCCACCTGCGCCAGCAATCCGGGGCGCTCGGATGAAGGGGCATCCAATTCGATTTTCAACGGCAGATCTTCCCGTTCGACTGTTTCGGATCGCGATACAATCAATGCCCGTTCAATCGCGTTTGCAAGTTCGCGCGCATTCCCGGGCCAGTCATAGGCGGTCATCAGGTCCTTTGCTTCCGCGCTGAAAACATGGGGCTGTTTCCCCATGCGTCCCGACAGGTTCTTCAGGAAATACTCCGCCAGCGGAAGAATATCCTCTCTTCTTTCGCGCAGCGGGGATATTTCAATAGGGAATACGCTGAGTCGATAAAAAAGATCTTCCCTGAAAGTATGGTCTTCGATTGCCCGGGCAAGATTCTTGTTCGTAGCGGCTATAATACGCACATCCACCGTAATGGCCCGATCGCTGCCTATTCGCTCAAACTGCTGCTCCTGTAGAACCCGGAGAAATTTCGCCTGAAGATTCACACCCATTTCCGCGACTTCATCCAGAAACAGCGTCCCGCCGTTTGCAAACTCGAAACGGCCGCGCCTTGTCTGAACGGCTCCCGTGAAGGCGCCCTTCTCATGGCCGAAAAGCTCGTCTTCCAGCAGTGTTTCCGTAATGGCGGCGCAGTTGATGGCCGCAAACGCCTGTTCCCGGCGAAGGCTGCGGCGATGAATAAAACGGGCCACGACTTCCTTTCCCGTTCCCGACTCCCCCGTCAGGAGAACCGTGCTGGACTGTTCGGCGACCCTGGCCGCCAACTCCAGGACATGCTTCATGCTTTCGCTTTCGGCGACGACATCCGGCGGGAACGCCGCATCGACTTCCTGCTGGTGCAGAAGATTCCGGTCCTGAACGGTTCGGCGGCGCAAAACCTTTTCCACAACCAGCCGCAGCTCTTCCGGGCTTTTTAAAGGCTTGGTCAGATACTCTTCGGCTCCGGCCTTGACGGCTTCCACGGCGGTCTCAACCGATCCGTAGGCCGTCAATACGATGACCGGTATTTCGGGCATTCTCGAATGCATCCATCGTATCAGTTCTGTGCCGCTCATTTTCGGCATGCGCTCATCGGTAACAACGAGGCTGAAACTGCGATGCAAAAGAAGCTGTGACGCCTCCTCACCGTTCGCTGCGGTTATAATTTCGTACTCCCTGAGTGCGCCGCTGATGAACTGCCTCTGGCCCGGCTCGTCGTCTACTACAAGAATGGCATATTTCATTTGCAGTCCCCTGAATCCGATGGTCAAAACTTCAGGACTTGCCTCCAGCGTGAAGCAGTCGAATCGTGCATCGCATTCCGCCGTCCGGATTATCCGTCAGGGTAAGAGTCCCCTTCAGGCTTTCGATGATTTTCCGGGAAATCGTCAGTCCCAAACCCGTTCCCCGGGTTCCCGTAGTGACGAAGGGCTCGAATAAATCCTCGGCATCCCTTCCGCCCAGGCCTTCACCCGTATCATCCACCTGGATCGTAATAGAGCCGTCGCCTTTATCCTGCAGAATTCTTAAATTCACGGATCCGCCCGCGGGCGTTGCCTCCAGTGCATTCATAAGCACATTCAGCAGAACCTGGCGGATGCCCCCGGCATCCGATTTCAACGACACGGAGCCGTCGACGGCATCGTATTCAAAAGCCACATCTGAAGCGGCAAACCTGGGCTGCAGCATGGCATGAATGTCGGCTATAAGATCGACCAGGTTGAATTCGCTGATCTGCGTCTCTTTCGGCCGTGCAAAATCGAGCAGATCGGAAACCAGCCGTTCCAGCCTTTCCGCCTCGCTTACTACCGTGGATAAATGGGACTGTGTCCCGTGCTCCCGGGGCAGTTCCTCCTGAGCCAGCTGGGTCAACCCTTTCATGGAACCGAGAGGGTTACGGATTTCATGGGCCAGGGATGCGGCCATGATGCCCAGAGACTTGAGATGCGCCTCGGAACTCTCGCGCGTCTTCAGCTCCAGGACCCGGTTAAGCATCCGTATCAGATACAGCGATATAAGAATCAGTAAAACAACCGCCGATCCGTCGACCGCCAACAGAATCCATGCCTGGCGCCGGATGAATTCCGCATCCGAGGAATAAAGGCCGATGCGAATACGCCATCCGGCAATGAGTGCATTCCCCGCTCCACGATTGCTTCGGGCTCCTCCCAGCGTCTGCTCGAAACGGTATACGTCTCGATCTCCGGACATATCCCCCTCATCCGGTCCGGACGGAGACTTCCCGGCAGAGGCAAGTATCCGGCCGCTTCCGTCAACAAGAGCCAGGTAGGCAACAACATCCGCATAGTCTGCGTATTTCTCTTCCAGAAGAGACTGCCAGAACCCGGTATTTCTGCGCCGGGTGCCGCCACGCGCCTGAGTTTCAACAGCCCGGGCGATTTCAGTCCCGCGGCCGGAAAGATACAGCACGTGCAGTCTCGAAAGCGTCCGGAAGCTTAAAACCGCACTTCCTATCAGGCCGAGACAAACGACGCCGACGCTTATCACGATCACCCGGTTCGGGATCAGCCCCGTCGTTTTTCGAGACGCTGGAGATTTCTTCAAATCCATGCTCCCCGCGAATTTTTTAATATCGCATTCATTATGCCTTTAGGGCGAACGGCTCAAAAAGAATATCTTTCTGATGAATACCCTGAACATCCCCCTTACCTCCCGGATTTTTGATTTTTCCCATTGTTGCTTTTAATTCCATGATGTGACAAAACGGCAATATTCATTCCGGTTCGGACGGCATGAAGGGGGATGACAATATCTCTATTGTCTATAAAATTTGCGGCAAGCCGTATCCCGTTCCCAAAAGATCCGGGCCCGGGAACCGGTGCAGAATTTGCAGATCCCGTGCAAATTCTGCTTTGCTCATTTCATCAGCTACAGCATAAAGCGTCTCTTGTTTTTGGACTTTTTCATCCCATATGTTGATGATCTGATGGGGATGTCTTAAACGGTCTGAAAAACAGAGCGGGCCATGATGCTTTCTTTCATAAATCCATCCGCCCGATGAAAAAGAAAGAAATCATGGCCCGTGGAAGTGCGGGCCGGGACGGCCGGAACACCGTCACTTAGCCGTGGCGCTCCGGCCGCTGCCCGGGGATCCGTTCTTAACTACTCAGTTTCAGGCGGTGCTTTAGGCGCCAGGCCTTTGGGACTGCCCTTGGGCAGTTTGCCTTGGAAATTCGCCTGCAGCAGATGCGTGAGGGTGTGCACGTAACGCAGCTTTCCTTTCTCCACGCGGAAGAGATGAGAGTCGGGTGCGCCGCTGCCGCCGGTCGGGCTCCCGGCGCCGAAGGTGCAGAAGACCACGGCGGAACCGATTACCCGATCCACCACGAAGCGCCGGTTGGCAATGTTCACACCGCTCGGGACGCCGACCGAACATGTATCGTCGGGAGCGCCGCTGCCGGTGTGCATGCCTCCTTCCGTGCGGTTGCAGGGATATCCCCAGGGCACCAGGTCCAGTTTCCCTTCGAGAAATGCATCGAGGTAGGCGCCGGCGGCGGCAACCAGTGTGCCGCGCGTATCGCGATCACCGGCTGCAATGGGCCCCCAGTCTTCCGAGGACGAATATTTCAGGTAGGCATCGGCGTTAAATCCCCAATAGCCTTTTGTAGTCCACAGGATCTCGATCTCGGCGATCTTTTCATGGTTGACGCGCAGGCGCGTACCGAGAACATATGGATTTTCCTTGTCGGTTACGATCACTTCGGTAAACGTTTGGCAGGTGTCCGTATCCAACAGGCTGAAATGGTAATCGATCTTCATGGGGGTCTGAATCAGGCCGCCGGCGATGTCGGCGGGCGCCACGTTTTCCATATAACCCAGACCCGCCGCCAGCGGCAGGCCGGACGTATCGCCCCTGGTCTGTGCCGTAATATAAAGATCGACTGCGCGCTGCAATCCTTCGCGCGTGCAGGAAATCTGCGCGAAGCCTGCCGCAGGGGCGAGCAACGCGCCTGTGAGTACAATCCACATAAGTCTCATACGTTTCATCGAACTCCTCCTCTGGTTATCAGCGTATGTGTCGAATAAATTGCCGTCTGCTCTGAATCCCGTAATACGGCCAATGCGCCGGATTCCAATATTAAATGACACTCTCCGGAAGGAATGAAAGACATTTTTTTAAAGCAGGTTCCCGCACAGCCTGCAATAAAACGAAACAGTCAATAAATAACCGGGATTTCGACAGGGCATGTATGGAATCCTTGATTCTGATCGAAGCGGTTATCTTGGCCTTCAGCGAGCCGTGTCGTACGGCTTCCCCAGGCGGATCACCCCGGTGTCCCAAATGCACCCGCCGGCACAATTCCAGCCGTAATACCAGAGATACGTCCGGCTCCTCGTGCGCAAAAACGGATTGACAATGATACCGGAGTATTTTTCCGCAACCTCCTCCCACATAATGTAATTGGAGAACTGCTTCAGGATATCGCCGAAAAGATCCCTCCCATACTTGCGGGTGAACGCGTCGATATCTTCGGATTCCTGCAGGGGCCGGATATGGCAGGAAAGATTGTGCCCGTATTTGCGCGCAAAAAGGTCGATATCTTTCGCTTTTCTCAGGAAGAGTATCCTCGAGGAATCAAGGATGGTCACCGTGTGGCGATAGCGCAGGTCTTCCAGGTGGAACTGTGCGGCTTCGCACCATCGTTTCCAGCTCCCGCTCACGTCAAACCAGAGACCGTTCGGCTTTGGATGCCCGCTTTGCGGATAGCTCATCCCGCACAATTTTACCGGATCCGATGCCCAGTGATAGTAGGTCATGAAGCTGAATACCGGAAAATGCGTTTTATCGTCAATATACTTCTTCCCGTCCGGCCCCTATTCGCTGATCCTGGCGTCGATAAAAACCAGAGGCTTGTCGACGCGTTTAATGACCAGAGGGCAGTGAGGCGTGTTTTTGGGAATAAAGAAGTAGCAAGGATAGTTGATTTTTCTGACCTTGTCGCCCAGCAGCATTTCAGCGTCCGCATCGAAGTCGAGAAAATTTCTCCCATCGCCGCCGATGAGAAATATCCACTGGTCGTGAGGGTGTGAATGCGTATTGCCGCCCAGCGTGTCGGGTTTGGTGATATACGCGAATCCTATCGCAAGCTTCGATTCCGGAATGTCCCCGGAACCCCACGCCGTGATCATGGGCGACGTAATCGTTTCGTGTATTGATTTCCATGGCTTGAATTCGACCACGTTGGGCTCCCTTACAACATTCCCGAGCTTGCTCATATCCATCTTGGCGTAGTAGTCCGGCTGCTGAGGACCCGCCGATGCCGTCGCATTCAATGTGGACAGGATACTGGCGAAAGCCATTCCCGCTGCTCCGGCCGATACATCCTGAAAGAAATCCCGTCGGTTCGTTTGCTTCTTGTTGGGCATTGATTCCTCCATTACCGTTATTTTTTAAAGCAATCCGGCGCCAAGGACCGTCTTGAAAAACGCGTTTCCCAAAGCGCAAAAAATACTCTGCAATCCGCGCCTTCACTCCAAAATGGCGATTCCTGAATTTTCTACGATTATCATTGCCGATATTACACTTAAACAACGCCGTAAAGCTACACAGGAAATGCGGGGCGGATGCCTGAATACGGAACCAATGTCTCCGGAACATCCGCAACCTATGTATCGGGAAGCCCGTAAAAGACCGTAAAGCATTTCCCGGGAGCTTGTCAGAAAATCAGATGAGTGGTAGCATGGCTATCGGTAGCCTATGATTGTCCTCTAGATTTTTATGCATCGATGAGTGCGTCACCCATAAATTCAAGGGGTAAATGTGCGCGCTCTTGGCCTTTATCCGCACAGGCCGCTTCTTCTACCCTTTCATTAAACTTGTCGGAACCCGAAACCTATTGCGTTTCCGGCGGTCTGTGCAGTTACTAAGAGGATACTGCATTGAATTTAGAGAACTTAGGTTGGAATCCTTATTTTCACGAACATTATTCGAAACATCTGAACGACAATCTTATTCCGGCCCGCGTGTCATTCCAAAGCAAAGGAATCTATCGCCTGCTCTCAGGAAAAGGGGAGCTGTTGGCGGAGATCGCGGGATCGCTCATTTATAAGTCGCCCGGGTCGGAAAATCTTCCTGTCTGTGGGGATTGGGTGCTGGCGGACAATCCCGAAAACACAAACAGAATCCTGATACGATTTCTCCTTCCACGCAGAACTTCATTTTCAAGAAAGCAGGCAGGGACTGCCGTAGGCAGGCAGGTGATCGCTTCCAATATCGACACGGTGTGCCTTGTAAGCGGGCTGGATGCCGATTTCAATCCGCGCAGGATTGAAAGGTATCTTGCTATTGCGTGGGAAAGCGGCGCCAATCCCGTAATAATCCTGAATAAGGCGGACCTTTGCACTGAAGTTGCCACGCGCCTCAGGGAAACAGAATCGCTCGCTCCCGGTATTCCCGTGTTTGCCGTAAGCGCGACGGACGGTCTTGGAATGGAGTCCATCCTGAGCTGCGCCGGAACAGGGCAGACAATTGCCCTGTTAGGTTCTTCCGGAGTGGGCAAGTCATCCATTGTGAACCGGCTGCTCGAAAGTTCCGTCCAGGATGTTCGTGAAACGGATCCGGACACCGGACGCGGGATGCACACAACCTCGGCGCGGCACCTCTTTTTACTTCCGTCAGGCGGCCTGATCATGGACACCCCCGGGATGAGGGAACTTCAAGTCTGGTCGTTGGATACAGGTCTGGATTCAACTTTCGAAGACATCACGTCTTTAGCGGAACAATGCCGTTTCCGGGATTGCAGTCATCAAACGGAACCCGGCTGCCGGGTCCGTGCCGCGGTTGCCAGGGGAGAACTGGATGGGGGAAGATTGGCCAATTATTTCAAACTATCCAAAGAGGCCCGATACATCGAACTGAAAAGCACCCACAGCGCAAGCTGGGTGGAAAAAGAACGCTGGAAAAAAGTAATGGGGAGCGCTAAGAAACATCCTAAAAAACACAGGCTCCGATTTTAGTCACTTATTAAAGAAGTTCGGTTAATGACACTTTTAAATAAAGTCGAAATCCCTGATGAGAATGCGTTAGTATAGCTTCACTGACTGAATCTCGGGAAAGATCCATGAAAAAAGATAAATCTTCCGGAACCATCGGGTTGTGGGAAGCCGTGGCAATGGCCGTCGGGACCATGATCGGCGCAAGCATATTTTCCATTTTCGGCGTGGGCGCTGAGCTGGCGAAAAACGACCTGCCGATTGCGTTCCTGCTTTCCGGGGCGTATGCGCTGATCGTTGCATATTCCTATGCAAAACTTTCTCCATATATCGTTTCGAATGCCGGACCCATAGCCTTTATCCTCAAAGGCATCGGAGACAATCTCTTCACTGGGATGCTGAGCATACTGATGTGGTTGACCTATGTCGTGTCCGTGGCTCTCTTCGCGAGGGGATTCGCCGGCTATGCGCTGCCGCTCATGGGCCTGCAGATCACGCACGCAGGCATAGCGATTACGGCAACCGGCGTGGTGCTGCTGTTTACGGTGCTGAATTTTTTTGGATCTCATGCCGTAGGGAAGGCGGAACTGTACATCGTAATCGTTAAACTCGGCATCCTGGGGGTCTTTGTGGCGGCCGGAGCCATGACCATCCAGCGGTCGCTGATCCAGCCTTCACTCAACACGGCGCATTTAAACGGCCTGCTGCACGCTTCCGTCCTGTTTTTCCTCTCGTACATGGGATTCGGTCTGATAACCAATGCCTCCGAACATATCCGCAACGCGAAGAAAATCGTGCCGCGCGCGATTTACATCAGTGTCGCAATCGTGATTGTCGTTTATGTTTCCGTCTCCCTCGTCGCCGTGGGAAACCTGACGATTCCACAGCTGACGGCGGCCAACGAAAACGCCCTCGCCATTGCCGCGGAGCCGTTCCTCGGCAGAGCCGGATTTCTCCTCATATCCATCGGGGCCCTTTTTTCAATCTCCTCGGCGCTGAATGCCACATTGTACGGGGGGGCGAATGTTTCGTATGCCCTGGCAAAAGACGGTGAACTGCCGGCCGTTTTTGAGCGAAAGGTATGGTTCGGATCGGTGGAAGGGCTGTACATAACCGCGGCGCTGAGCATCGCGCTGGCCATCCTGGTGGATGTGGGGGGGATTGCCGCGCTGAACAGCACGATATTTACATCCATATACATCTTCGTGCTGATTTCCCATTACCGGCTCGCCCGGCATGTCGGCGGCAGCCGGCTGCTTATTCTGATCAACCTCGCGATCATCAGCGCCGTGTTCTGCCTGTTAATATTTTACCAGTGGCAGACAGACAGGACGGTGCTGTTTTTAACAATCGGGACATTCACGGGAGCGCTGTTGCTGGAAACCGTCTTCAGGTACATGGGAAAACGAATCCTGGGCATTGTGAAAAAGATCGAGCGGGATTTCAGTCCCGGGAAACATCTTCAATGATGGGAAAGTACGGCCGAGCGCGCTCCTTTCAGTGTGAAAACTGCAATTTCCACTGAAAAAATTGATCCCCTTTCTACATTCATACCCCGACCCGCATTATTTTCAAAT
>CAZPHK010000031.1:29414-34239 GCA_964586015.1 uncultured Acidobacteriota bacterium
TGAAAAAATTGATCCCCTTTCTACATTCATACCCCGACCCGCATTATTTTCAAATTCGTCTCTTGTTACCGGCGCCAAAAAGGCGGATGTTTTAGATAATTGGTTTTATACCCTTCAGTTGAAAACCACAACAGACGGAGGACCTCAATGGACAAACCGTATCAAGTAATGAAAAATATCGAAATCCTTCCCTCTTTTTTCCCAATCCCGGGAATGGGATTTCTTGCCGTAAACGCTTTTGTCATTAAGTCCGAAGAACCCGTCCTGGTTGATACAGGGATGGGAATCGACAGTCCGGAATTCATGGAGGCACTCATGTCGATAATGGATCCCCGGGACTTGATGTGGATATGGCTTACACATGACGATGCCGATCATACCGGTAATTTGAAAAAGATACTTGAAGCAGCGCCGAATGCGCGGCTGGCGGCAAACTCCCTGGCCGTACTGAGAAGCAGTACAATATGGCCGCTTCCCATGAACCGGGTCTACTGGCTCAATCCCGGAGATACCATTAAAGCCGGCAGCCATGAACTGGTAGCGGTCAGGCCTCCCATTTTCGATAACCCGACAACCATCGGTGTCTATGATAAAAAGTCGGAAGCCTTTTTCTCCGCTGATTTCTTCGGGGCCATCATTCCCTCACCGGTAAAAGATGTTCAAGATCTGGCGGAAACGGACCTGGCTCAAGGCATGATCCGTTGGGCGAGTGCAGACTCCCCATGGGTTCATTTGGTGGAGTCCGGAAAATTCAGTAAAGAACTGGAGAAAATTCGTCAAATTAATCCCCAAAAGATCTTCTCGGCCCACCTCCCGCCTGCGAGCGGAAAAACCGGATATCTTTTGGGACTGCTTGAGAACCTGCCCGATTCGACCCCGTTCAAAACGCCTGATCAGACCGCGTTGGAACAGATTTTGGCTCGAATGAAAAACGGAAATTAGCCGGCACAGATGAACGGCTTTCCAAGGCGCTTATAAATTATACCTGCCGATCATACCGGCAACGAAAGGAACCAGATTGAAACGCTATAAGGTAGAGCCTGGAATCCGGGCAAAACTCATGAAACGGGATCCGGATGATCACCATGAATTTTCCGGAGGCCGGGAAAAAGCAATCCGTCACATGACCGAAATCCATAATTTAATGGCCCGGTATCAGGAAGTGCTTTATGCGGAACACAAACACAGGCTGCTTGTCATTCTTCAGGCAATGGATACCGGCGGGAAAGACAGCACCATTAAAAAGGTGTTCGGTCCGTTGAATCCCCAGGGTGTCCGGGTGATCAGCTTCAAGGAGCCCACCGTACAGGAACTGGACCGGGATTATCTGTGGCGTGCGCACCGGCAGGTTCCCCGCAGGGGTGAAATCGTTATTTTTAATCGGAGCTACTATGAGGACGTGCTGGTTGTTCGTGTTCATAATCTTGTCGCCCGGTCGGTCTGGTCCAAACGGTTCAGACAAATTAACGAGTTCGAGCGGATGCTGTGCGAAGAAGGGACTACAATCCTAAAATTTTTCCTCCACATTTCTTTAGGGGAACAGAAGGATCGTCTTGAGGAGCGCATTCAGGATCCCGCAAAGCACTGGAAATTGAGTCCCGGGGACCAACAGGATCGCAGGCTGTGGCCCCAATTTATAAAGGCCTACGAAGAAGCAATCTCAAAAACCAGCACGCGCCGGGCGCCCTGGTACATCATCCCCGCGAATCATAAGTGGTATCGAAATATCGTCATAGGAAGAATCGTCAACAATACAATGCGCCGCCTGAAAATGAAGTACCCGGAACCGCAGATCGACGCAGCGGAACTTCATATTGTATGAATCTATTGTCGGCACGGAGAAGCCGGTCCGCTATAATCGGAATTTTCCATGTTTATGTCGTTTCCCCATAGTAAAATGCCGGCAATGAAAAGAAAAAGAGTATTATCCGTATCCCTTGCCGCTGCGACGGCTCTCGGCAGTCTTGTCCTGTGGTATCGGGCATCGGAGTTTGCAGCGGTTTCCGCGGCCCCCCGCCGAACATTAAAGCCGCCGCAACGACACCTGCGTCCCCGCTGCGGAATGTCGCCTTCAGAAGAGCCGTCTGGCATTCCAGCGCCGCGAATTACGACAATACCGGCCAACTGATTTCCGACGGCATCCTCGGCGTGCTTTCGAACGAAGTCATCGACACCGGCGGCACGACCGCCTCCAATCCCACCTACGGGCAGATGATTCCCGGGAAGGTCAACAGCGAATGGATCAGCGCGTCCGGCGGCGTGCAGTGGGTGTATCTGGACTTCGGCGCCGTTACATCGCTGCGAAGGGTCAAGGTGCATTGGGGCGCGAACTACGCCATCACCTACGACATACAGGTTTCCAATGATGCAAGAACCTGGGAAACGGTTGCGGGTGCCTCCGGTGCGGCCGATTCGGCAGTGGAAACGGAGCTTGCGACTCCTGAGGGCCGGTACCTGCGGATTCTGTGCAAAACTTCCTCCGGCGCGAACTACATCATCCGCGAAGTGGAAGTCACGGGCAGCAACAGCGTGGATTACAGGCTCGCCGCGCAGCCCGCCCCTGGCGCGGACGGTTTCCAAAAGCTGACGGGCGGCAGCTGGACCATCCAGCGCGCATCGCTTGTGGATGCGGGCGGCGAAACATTATCGCGGGCCGGATACGACGATTCCGGCTGGCTGCCGGCCACGGTGCCCGGGACGGCCTTCGTGTCCTGGCTGAACGCGGGCGCGGTCCCGGACCCGCACTACGACGACTGGCAGTTCCAGGCGTCCGATATTTTCTTCACCGCCGATTTCTGGTACCGCAATTCATTTGTAATACCAGCGTCCCGAAAAGGCAGAAAAGTTTATTTGAACTTTGACGCCGTCAACTGGAAGGCGGACGTGTGGTTTAACGGGCAGTTTCTGGCGAACACCCTCCCGGGCTATGCGCATTCCATCGAAGGCGCTTTCATCCGTTCCAAATTCGACGTTTCGCAGCCGGCAAATTACGGAGGCCGGAACTGCCTGGCGGTCCTGATTCACAGGAATAAAACGCCGGGCCTCGTCACCACCCAGGGACTGGCGGAAGGTCCGCTTCCCAACGGCGGACAGCCCCTGTATTCGGCGGACGTAACCTTAAGTGCGGGCGGCTCTGTACAGGACAGGACCGTATTCAAGTTCGGTGTGCGTGAATTTACCTATCCGATCGACGGCAACCGCCTGAGCATCTACTGCAACGGCGCTCGCGTACTGGCCAAAGGCGGCAACTGGGGCATGGACGACGGTCTCAAGACGGATACTCCGGAAAAATACGACGACAAGATGCGGCTTCATGCAGAGGAAAACTACACCATGATCCGCAACTGGGTCGGCATGACCAACAACCGGGCCTTCTACGATGCGGCGGACAAATACGGCATTCTCATATGGGACGACTTATGGCTGGCGAATCCCGTGGACGGTCCGAATCCGGACGACGAGACCATGTTCCTCGACAACGCGGCGGACAAGATCAAGAAGAACCGGTACCACGCCGCGCTCGTGCTCTACTGCGGCCGGAATGAAAGCAGCCCGCCGAAAACCCTCGACAACGGTTTGAGGCAGCGCACGCAGGATTATGACGGCACGAGGATCTACTTTCCGAACTCCGCCGGCGGTCCTGTAGGCAGCGGCGGCGGCTACGCGATCGCGGCCATGCCGAACCGCAACAACGGCACCGGCATCAAGGAGTATTTCGACGAAGTGCCCTACGTCACGCTCCGGAGCGAGTGCGGCATTCCCAACGTGCCGGGCCTCGAAAGCATGAAGAAGTTCCTGCCCGGGGAAAAACTGTGGCCGATCAACGAGTCCTGGGCGCTCCACGACTGGACCTACCACATGAACGGGCCGGCCAATACCTACATGGACGCCCTGCAGCTCTACAAGCCGGGCGCCTTTACCGTCCCGACCGACAATGTTCGGGGGCAGAAGCCGGACCCGAACGATCCGGTGTTTGTCCAATACAGGAAGGATGTCCTTGAAATGGTGGAAGCCGCCGGCCGGGCGTACACGCTCCCGGAATTCCACAGGATCGCGCAGCTCATCAACTACGAGAACTTCAAGGGCGTGTATGAGGGGCTGACGGTGAAGCGCTCCAACGGCTTCCTGATGTGGATGAGCCAGTCCTCGTGGCCGAGCTTCATGTGGCAGACCTACGACTGGTACCTGGACACGAACGCCGGCTATTTCGGCGCGAAGGCGGCGAACCAGCCGACGCACGCCGTCTGGGATCCCCGGGAGGATGCCATCGTGCTTTCGAACATGACGCCGAAAACATTCGACAATGTCGCCACGAACATGAAGGTGTTCGACCTGGACGGCAGGGTTGTGTCGGAACAGACGTGGAACACGCCGGTCCTCGGCCCGGACGCTTACGGAATCAGGCTTGCGACAGCGACCGCTGATTTCGCCAAATCGCCCACAGAGCTGATCTTCATCCGGCTCACCGTGAAGGACGGCTCCGGCAATGTGCTTGGCGATACGCTCCACTGGCACAACTGGAAAAATTACATGCACTATGAATCGTTGAACGATGTGCCGGAAGTGCGCCTCCGCTCCTCCGTTGCGCCGAAGTCCGCCGTCGCCGGGGAAATCGGCAGAGGCAACGACCTGTACGTCATCTAACTATCCAATAACAGCAGCGCGCCGGCCGTACAGACCCGCATCCGCACCATCAGCAGCGCGACGGGCGAAGACATCCTGCCCGCATTCTACAGCGACAATTACTTTTCTCTGATGCCCGGCGAGAGAAGGACGGTCACCGTGGAGTTCAATCCCAAATACCTGAAAGGCGGCCGTCCCGTTT
>CAZPHK010000032.1:0-34135 GCA_964586015.1 uncultured Acidobacteriota bacterium
GTTGCACGTTAAAAGGAAAAAGCGTCGTTGCATGTTTCGGTCTGACCGGCGGGTCCATATGGCATGTTTTGACCTATTTAACGATATGAATAAGGGATCGCTTCTTTTATAAATTTTATGTTTGAACATTCAACGATCTTTTTGTTTTTAACGTGCAACGTGTGAACGTTCAACATGCAACGGCTTTTTTATAGGGCGAACACAAGGTTCGCCCCTTATAGTCATGACTGCTGACTGCCCTTGCATTCTTTCATCCGTAATCATAAATTTATAGTTAATAATTATCAGTCGTGTTGTATTAATGCAACAGACAGGCGTAAATGCCGTAAAGACATAATCTGTGGAATTCTTAATAAAATATTTGGAGGGGATCTTAAATGAACGAGAGACCGGATAAACATGGACGGAGAGGCAAAAAGCTTCTCGGCTTTTTAATGGTTTTGTTAGTTCTAGGCTTGGGCATTGGGATCGGGACTCTCGTCTCGGACCGAGTGGACGCCACGGCTCCTCCGGGCGACAGCCGGCTGCAAATGCAAACGGATGGGCGCCCGGTTGTGAGCGAGGGGATTCTCGCACTGTCCGAAGCATTTGAAGAAGTGGCGAACCGTCTGAAGCCGGTCGTGGTCAATATCAATACAGAAGAGTTGATTACAAGGCGATCCCCCGCACAGGAACAGGATCAGAGGAGTCCCTTTTACGAGTGGTTCGGTCCCAATTCCCCCTTTGAGCAGTATTTCCAGGGGCCGCAGATGCGCCGCAGCCTGGGATCGGGCGTCATTGTCGATCCGAAGGGCTACATCATTACAAATAATCATGTCATCGAAGGCGCAACGAAAATCAAGGTCAGTGTGTCGGGTGATAAGGAATATTCGGCCAGGATCATAGGTACGGATGCCCCTTCCGACATTGCCGTGATTAAGATCGACGCGCAGAAGGAGCTGCCTTTTGCCAGGATCGGCGATTCCAGGGCCATGAAGGTCGGCGACTGGGTGATTGCAATCGGAAGTCCCTTCAGCCTGGATCAGTCGGTAACGGCCGGCATAGTATCCGCTATCGGCCGGACATTCCCCTTGGGCGACGGCCCCTCCCTGGATGCTCGTTTCAACGACTATCTGCAGACGGATGCCGCCATCAATCCCGGCAACAGCGGCGGCCCCCTGGTCAATATGAACGCCGAAATGGTGGGAATCAACAGTTTCATCTCAACCTCCTCGGGGGCCAACGCGGGAGTGGGATTCGCCGTCCCGGCGCATCATTTCGTAAGGGTTTACAATCAGATCCTGGAAACGGGAAAGGTTTCCCGCGGATTCCTGGGCGTCGGCTACAATGATTTGCCTTTTACGCCGGCCATGGCTGAGTACTTCGGAGTGAAGCAGGGTTCCGGGGTACTGGTAACACAAATTGTCGGCGGGGAAGGTTCGGAGGACGAGCCGGGTCCTGCGGCAAAGGCCGGCATTTTACCCGAGGACGTGATTGTCGCGTTCAACGGGAAAAAAGTTCACGGGGTCGAGGATTTTCTGGTTTCGGTGGCGGAAGCCCTTCCGGGAACTGCAGTTAAAGTCAAAGTGGTCCGGAAGGGCCAGGAGAAGGAATTGCCTGTGATCCTGGCCGAACGGCCCTCCGATACCGGCGAAGATGAGGAACGGCGACCGTTCAATTTCGAGGAAAAAGAAGAGCCCAAGACCGAAATAGGCCTGGAATTCGATAATGTTCCCGGCCAGATTGCCCGGAGCCTGGATATTGAAGGCGGTGCGTATATAACGTCCGTATCGCCGGGCAGTCTTGCGGACGATGCCCAATTGATCGGGGGCGATCAGAGAGGCTACGGCGATATAATCGTCGCCGCCAACGGCGAGCCTATTACAAATGCCCGGGACCTGCTGAATTCCGTCCGGAAACTGGACAGTGGAGAAGCGGTTATATTGAAATTTCTTCGGATTCGAGGCCAGGATCAAAGCAGGCTTGTGGCCGAAACCAAATATACCAGTATAGTTAAACCTTGATGGACCGCATTGTAGGCCTCTCGTTCATAATATGGCGGATTTCCCGACCTTAAACCGGGAGATCCGCCTTAATCCGCTTCACCGTTGCCTAAATCCACCCCTCTGTTTGACTTTAATTGAACCGATACTATAATCTTTACTGGCAATTATTTACACCTATAGGTGTGCCTGGACCCTGTCAGTAACTTTTTGGAAAGCCATGGCGGATACAAACGACTACCTTTCAAGCGAGCGATTCAGGGAAATACTCCACTGGGTTGTTTCCACGTACATCCTGACCGGCAAACCGGTGGGATCCCGCAGAGTGGCCCAGCACAGCAGCGAGCGGCTCAGTGCCGCAACGGTCCGGAACATAATGGCAGATCTTGAAGATATGGGGTATTTGCAGCAGCCGCATCCGTCCGCCGGGCGCATTCCGACAGACAAGGCATATCGTTTTTACGTGGATTACCTGATGGAGCGGCGCGAGATTTCCGCGCATGACCGGAAATTAATTGACCGCGACCTTAAGCTCGACGACAGTGCAGAGCACTTCATGGAGAGAACCAGCCAGGTGCTGTCCCGGGTGTCGAAGAACGTTGGAATTGTGCTGTCTCCTCCCATAAGCGGCGTTGCGCTGGAACATATTAATTTCATTAAACTTACCGATAGCCGCATCCTGGTGATCCTTGTGTCCAAATCGGGTATTGTCCAGAATCGGGTCATTCATTACCGTGAAGGGATAACCCAGACGGAGTTGGACCAGGCGGCGCGCTATATCGTGGAACATTTTAAAAACCGGACCCTGCTCGAGATCAGACTGCGAATTCTCAAAATGATTCAGAAAGAACGAGCCCTGTTCGATAAATTTATGCAGCGTGTAATTGCTCTCAGCACCCAGTCATTTGCCGCATCGACTGGCGAGCTGGAGGCTCAGATATACCTGGACGGAGCTTCCAACCTAATAAAAGCTCCCGAATTCACCGATATTAATAAAATGAAACTCCTGTTTGAAACAATTGAGGAAAAGAACAGGCTCGCGGCTTTAATATCCCGATGTATTGAAGAGGATACACAGGAAGTTCGGATAACGATCGGCGCCGAAAATGCGCTGCCGGGGATTGAGGATTGCACCCTTATTACTTCCCGTTATGTCGTGAATGATAACACCAAAGGATCGCTGGGCATTTTAGGACCCACTCGTATGGAATATGCCCGTGCAATAGCTCTTGTCGACTATGTTGCAAGGCTGTTTGGGCGCGTGCTCGAAACCGGAAATTGAAGAATAATTTGGAGAGTGAATATGCATCCATCGGAATCGGGAAACGCCGAACCCGATATGAATAATGAAAAGGAAGCAAAAACGGAATCTATTGCCGCTTCATCGGATCCGTCGGTACAGATGGAGGCTGATTTAAAGGCGGCCAGGGCCGAAGCGGCGGAGTGGCAGGACAGGTTTTTGCGGAAAGCGGCAGAGCTTGAAAACTTTCGAAAAAGGATGGAGAAGGAGAAGGTCGACTCCATGGCCCTGGCGAAAAGTTCCCTTCTGATTGAGTTTTTACCCGTTGCCGATGCCTGCGAAAGGGCTTTGCTCAGTATGGAGGACGGTGAAAACAGCGCGAGCGAACTTGAGCAATACAAGGAAGGAGTCGAACTCCTTTACAAGCAGTTGCTGGACACATTAAGCAGGGCAGGGGTGGCTCCGATCGAGTCGGTGGGAAGACCGTTTGATCCCCGCGTTCATGAGGCATTGTCCAGAAAAGAAGATCCGAACTATGAAGTAGATACCGTAATCCAGGAATTACGCCGAGGATACTGTTTCAAAGACAGGCTTCTTCGGCCGGCCCAGGTAATAGTTGCTGTCAAACCCGAGTCACGGAGTGAAGAATCCTGATGGGCAAAATCATAGGTATCGACCTGGGAACCACGAATTCATGCGTAGCCGTTCTGGAGGGCCAGACCGTACAGGTTATTCCCAACAGTATAGGGGGAAGAACAACCCCTTCCGTTGTTGCTTTCAGCAATGATGAAAACAGGCTCCTGGGACAGATCGCAAAACGGCAGGCGATTACCAACGCGGAAAATACCGTTTATGCCGTGAAGAGGATGATGGGCCGTAGGTTCGACGATCCCGAAATACAGAAGATCCAGGCCTATTTGCCGTATAAGATAACCTCCGCGCCCAATGGGGATGCAAGGGTTTCCATTCGCGGCACGGTTTACAGCCCTCCCGAGATATCCGCGATGCTGTTGCAGTACCTGAAGATTACGGCTGAAGAGTATCTGGAAGAAGAAGTGACCGATGCCGTTATCACGGTACCGGCCTATTTTGACGATTCGCAGCGTCAAGCGACTCGGGATGCGGGGCGTATTGCCGGTCTGGAAGTCCGCCGGATCATTAACGAGCCCACTGCGGCCGCTCTTGCGTACGGTCTGGACAAGACAGAGAAGGAGCGGGTGGCTATCTTCGATATGGGGGGGGGGACGTTCGATATCTCCATCCTTGAACTCAACGACGGTGTTTTTGAGGTCGTGTCGACGTGCGGGGACAGTTTCCTGGGAGGTGAGGATTTCGACCGGATCCTGATTGACTGGATGCTTGCCGCTTTCAAAGAGGATTCAGGCATCGATCTGGGCAACAATGTTCTGGCCATGCAGCGTTTAAAGGAAACCGCGGAAAAATCAAAGTGTGAACTGTCCATGGCGGAAGAGACCCATATCAACATTCCTTTTATCGCTTCCGAAAACAATGCTCCGGTTCACTTCGACAGGACCATGACACGGGATCAATTTGAGGCTCTGGCCGGCGAACTGATTGAAAGAACGACTTCATTCTGCGAAAGGGCTTTGAAGGACGGCAGCCTCACCGCGGCCGATATCGGCAAGGTGATTCTTGTCGGTGGACAGACGCGGATGCCCGCGATCCAGCGCCATGTGGAGAAACTCTTCGGGATGAAACCCTCCCTGGAAGCCAACCCCGATGAAGTTGTCGCCATAGGGGCGGCCCTTCAGGGAGGCGTACTGCAGGGAGAACTGAAGGATATCGTCCTTCTGGATGTGCTGCCGCTTTCTTTAGGATTGGAAACCCAGGGAGGCCTGTTCACCAGGATCATCGAACATAATGCAACAATTCCGTTGAAGAAAACGATGGTTTTTACCACCGTCGCAGACAACCAGACCGTTGTGGATATCCATGTTTTGCAGGGAGAACGGGAATTGGCCGAACACAACCGTTCGCTGGCGAAGTTCGAATTAGTGGGAATTGCGCCGGCGCCGGCCGGATCGCAGCAGATAGAAGTTTCCTTTGATATGGATGCCAACGGGATACTGAACGTTTCCGCCAAAGATAAGCTTTCGGGAAAGGAACAGGCGATCAAAATCACGCCTTCCACGGGATTGAGCAAGGAAGAAATCGACCAGATGGTCGAAGATTCGAAAAAACACTATGAAAATGATCGACTGAGCCGGGAAGTGATGGAATTGAAAAATCGGATCAAGGGGCGGATGGCGACGACTGTCAGAAGCTACTCGGAGTTCGGCCGGTTTCTTGACAGTAAAGGACAGGAAATGGTAAAAGGTGCGATCCAAAAAGCCAGGGATATCGATCCGGAGGAGGACAGCATTTCCTACCTGAATGATGTCCTGGATCAACTGGAGATCGGAGCCGAAAAACTGACTGCCGCAATATTCAACGCGCCTGAGGGCACAGGCCGACCGGCGGAAGGGGAACTCAAAGAAGCCGACTTGCAGCAACTTCTGAAGTCCGCACTGGATGATGTAAAGTCCTGAAACAATAATGAGGTTTATTCTTGAATAACAAGCGAGATTATTACGAAGTACTGGGTATATCCCGGGATGCTTCCGACCAGGAGATTAAAAGCTCCTACCGCAGGATGGCCATTAAATACCATCCCGATAAAAATTCGGGCGACAAGAGCGCTGAAGAAAAGTTCAAGGAAGCTGCGGAGGCCTACAGCGTACTCAGCGACCCTGAAAAACGAGCGCGCTACGACCGTTTCGGCCACAGCGGCATGCAGGGGGGATTCAGCGGTTTCGATCCGAATATATTCGGCGATTTCGGCGATATTCTGGGAGAATTCTTTGGATTCGGAGACATTTTCGGCGGGCGACGGCGAAGCGGCCCGGCCCGGGGGGCGGATCTTCGCTATGATCTGAAGATTTCATTCAAGGAAGCGGCATTCGGACTCAAAACGAAGATCAAGATACCCCGCCAGGATACCTGCCCTTCCTGCAACGGGAGCGGCGCCCGCAAAGGAAAACCTCCGGTCAACTGCCCTACCTGCAAAGGTGCGGGCCAGGTGCGTTATCAACAGGGATTTTTCTCCATCAGCAGAAGCTGCGGGCAATGCAACGGGACCGGAAGGATCATCACCGACCCGTGTGAAACATGCCAGGGAAAGGGGCGGGTTCACAAAGAAAAGGTGCTCGAGGTCCGGATCCCTGCCGGCGTCGATAACGGCGCCAGGCTGCGCATCCAGGGAGAAGGCGAGGCCGGATCCCTCAACGGTCCTTCGGGAGACCTCTACGTCATTATTTACGTGGAAGAACACCCTTTCTTCCAGAGACAGGAGAACAATATATACTGCCAGGTGCCCATCAGCATCGTGCAGGCTGTACTGGGCTCTGAAATTGTGGTCCCTACCCTGGAAGGAGAAGAGAAGCTTAAAATCCCGGAAGGAACCCAGACCGGATCTGTTTTCCGCCTGCGCAATAAAGGGATCGTAAGTCTGGGCGGGAGAGGCCGCGGGGACCAGTTTGTAACGGTCAATATCGTTGTACCTACGAAACTCACCAGAGAACAGCGCCAGGCTTTTGAGAATCTGGCTAAAGTCTGCGAAGACGATGAGCTGATACAGGAACGGAATATTTTCGATAAAGTAAAGGACATTTTCGGATAACCTGCCGATGACCCGAAAGCGTTTTTACGTTCCCCGGGATTCCATCCAAAACGGAACGGCGTATCTTCAACCGGACCAGTCCCACCATTTACGCGATGTGCTGCGCTTAGGTGCGGGCGAGACAGTGGAAATCTTCGACGGAGAGGGGACGGGGTACACCGGAGAAGTGGCGTTCCGGGATTCTGCAGCCGTTATAAGTCGCCTGCAACAGCTCCCTCCCGAACCTGTATGCGCTCCGCTGATCCTGGCGGCCGCATTAATAAAGCCGGCAAAATTTGAATGGATTCTGCAGAAGGCTGCTGAACTGGGTGTCCACGAGATTATTCCGTTGAAAACCCGCCGCAGTGAAATACAGATCCCGCACGACAAATTAGCCTCACGGTGCGAGCGCTGGAATCGCATAGTGAGAGAGGCTTCCAGGCAATGCGGGAGGTTCTCGGCACCCGAAGTGCGGCCGCCGCTGGATTATGCCGACATGCTCCAATGTGAAGAATTTTCCGGTTTCCGCAAACTTCTGTTTTATGAAAATGCGGCCGGATTATGGCGACCTGAAGAGATCGGAGCTTCCGACCATATTGTCCTTTGCACGGGCCCGGCCGGAGGATGGGAGGACAGCGAGATAGAGAAAGCCCGGAAGGCAGGATACCGTATATTCAGCCTCGGTCCCTGGACTTTGAGGGCGGAGACCGCGGCGGTTGCCGCGGTCTCCATTGTTCAGTATCATATCAACCTCCAAAGATCTGCTGACGGTTCCGGGAAAAATCCTCTAATATAGGCTGGCTGGGAAAATAACCGCAGAGACGCAGAGATATTTATTTTTTCTCTGCGAACCTCTGCGTTTTTGCGGCGAGTATTTGCGGTTCTGTTGCATTGGAGAGCAGCTATGCGGAATTATCGATGGATCCTTTGGGCATTTGGACTGGTTTTTGCCGGCAATGCATTCGGGCAGCAGCGACCGCTCTTAACCGATGATGCGGAAATCCTGCAGACAGGTCGGATGAGGGTGGAACTCGGCGTCGAATTCCTTCAGGGACAGAAATACACCCTGTCCGGCCTGGAAGGGGACCTGACGCGGTTGGGTGTGACGAGCATTCAAGTGGGTGTCGGCGAGTACGCAGAGTTCCAGATTTCCGGAGTGGTACAGGATGTTCTTTCGGTTAAAAATCGCTCGGAGCCTGTTGCGGCTCCTACATTCACCGGTGATACGACGAATGATTTCGGAAACCTGGAGCTCGCGACGAAACTAAAGATTGTCGGAGAGAAGCAGCGGCGTCCGGCGATAACGTTCAGGTTTGCGGTGGAGCTTCCCAACGCCAACCAGGAGAACGGACTTGGAAACGACCAGACGCAGTTCTATACGAGCCTGCTTTTCAAGAAACGTTTCGGCCGGGTTCAGGTCCTGGCCGACCTGGGAATGGCCATACTGGGATCGCCGGTTGAAGCGGGAAAGCAGACGGATCCGTTTACTTACGGAATAGGCACTGTCATATCGCTGCATCGCAGGCTGAACCTGGTTGCTGAAATCAACGGGAGACAGGGTTCCGAAAGAGTGGGAAATGAAAACAGGTCCCAGATGCGCGCCGGGCTGCAATTCCGTACCGGAAGCATCCGTTGGGATTTGGCCGGTATGGCCGGGCTGAAGCGGCTCGATCCGGATTCTGGAGTGATTGTAGGAGTGACCTACGAGTTTCAGGCGTTCAAGAGAAAAAAGGAGCCGGTAAAAATAATAAAGCAGTAGAGGCGAACATTGTGTTCGCCCTGGGAACAATACAGTCGGCAGTCAGCGGTCGCCAGTCTACAGTGGAATAAGGTAAATCATGGACAAAGAAGCTCCGGTTGTCGTCGCGAGAGTATGGGTGGAAAGCGAAGCATCCGTTATTAAAAGTCTTCTGGAGAGCTACGAAATACCGTGTCATTATAACTCCGGTCTGCCGAACCGGCTGTATCCCTTGCCCGAGGATCCCGATTCGGGACAGATTAGAATTGTCGTCCCGGCCGCCTTCGAAAGTGAAGCCCGGGATATCCTTGAAGAGCATAAACGGCAGCAGGCGCCGCTTCGGCTTGTGGATGATTGATCTCACGGATTGTCTTGTTCCCGGTTTTCGCTAAGATTTTCCAAAGACTCTTTTTGTGAGAAATGCAGGTTGGGGATAAACCGATGCAAAATGCCCTTGCTGAATCCCGGGATAATCCGAGGAATATGAATGTGCAGGTGCGCGAGAAGAAAGTCGTTGCCGGTGTCTCGGTTATCGCCGCCGTATTTCTTACCTGTACCAAGCTGGTTGTCGGTCTGATGACGGGGAGCCTGGGGATCCTCGCGGAAGCCGCCCACTCGGCGCTGGATCTGGCCGCGGCCGTCATTACCTTCTTCGCGGTCCGCATAAGCGACCGTCCGGCCGACGATACCCATCTCTACGGTCACGGCAAGGTAGAAAACCTCAGCGCATTGGCGGAGACCCTGCTTCTTCTGCTGACGTGCACATGGATTATCTACGAGGCGGTCCGGAGACTGATCACCGAGGAGATAGATGTCGATCCCAATATCTGGGCATTTCTGATAATGGGGTTGTCGATCCTAATCGATTTCTCCCGTTCCAGGGCATTGGGCCGTGTCGCCAGGAAATACGGCAGCCAGGCGCTGGAAGCGGACGCCCTGCATTTCAGCACGGACATATGGAGCTCAACTGTTGTCATCATCGGGCTCGGCCTGGTGAAATTCGGACAATATCGCGGAGAGGATGCCTTTTATCAGAGGGCCGATGCCGTCGCAGCGCTGGTGGTTGCATTTATTGTCGTCATTGTCAGTTTCAGGCTGGGGCGCAAAGCTGTCGATGTGCTGCTCGATCGGGCGCCCAGGGGGCTCGCCGACCGTATCTCCCGGTCGGTAGCGGCGCTGCCCGCGATCGAGGCTGTAGCGCGCACACGGGTGCGCAGTGTCGGCAACAAGGTATTCGTCGATTTGATAGTCGAAGTGCCGCGCCACCTTTCTCTTGAAGAGACCGACCAGCAGACTCAGGAAATCCAGGAGGCGGTGTATAAAATTTCTCCGGAAGCGGATGTAGTCGTCCATACGGTTCCATCGAAAGCCAACGAGGGCATCCTGGAAAGAATCCAGTCGGTCGCGGCGCGGGAACACGTTTCCATACACAATATTTCCACGCATCGAACGGAACAGGGCCTATGGATCGATCTCGACCTTGAAGTGGAACCGGAACTCAGTCTCGAACTCGCCCATGAATCGGCGACAAACCTGGAAGAAAAGCTGCGGGACGCTCTGATCAAAGAGCGGGCTTCAGTCACGGTCGCCGGTATAAACGTTCATATAGAACCGCGCGCCGAAGTATTGGCTGTCGGGGCGCCTGTCGCAAGGAAAGAGGCGGGAGCCTATACTGAAAGGATCCGGGAAATAGAAAGCGGCATCAAGGGAAGCTTCGGCTGTCACGATATTACGCTGCATGAAGTGGACGGCGCCATATACCTTTCATTGCACCTGCTGATCGACCCCGGGATACCGATCAAGGAAGTGCACGGAATCGCGGAAGAAATGGAGAGTCTTCTGCGGCGTGAATTCCCGGAACTGGGGCGCGTCGTTATCCATACGGAACCGGAATAGCGGCCGAATTGCTTTTTCCAATCCATATCTGCGTCTTAGTATTTTGGGACCAGTATTTTGGGACGGACCACAACAAGACACAGATTTAAAAGAGGATAGCACAGATTTTGTTCCTAAAAACACGCATTACACGCAGAAAAAGGGCCCTTTTTCTGCCTCTAACGTAGAAATCTTCAGAATGTCTCCACTGAAATAAAATTCGAATATTTCTTAAATCATTCGGGGAGTTTTTCATTAGATGTATTGAAGAACTCCCCGTTTTATTTTGTTTTGAAATGTAATGGCGGATTTCCTGGAATGCCGGCTTCCGTTTATCCCAGGAGTAAAATCCCATGCCGACGATTCTGCTGGTTTCAGGATAGCGATTCTTTTTTTACTCAAATGAAGGCAATGAGCCCGTGCATGTTCATGCATGCAAGGGAGAAGCAGAATGCAAATTTTGGTTGCTACCTGAGATATATGAGATAGAAGAAGGCTGGATTTACAATATGACGCCGAGACTTCGCCGTGAAGTTCGAAAAATCATTTTTGACCATTTTGAACTGATTGTGGGAGAATGGAATAAGACCTTTGGAGGCAAATCCAATGCAGGCAACTGAACCGGTCACCGCAACTTCTATTGAAACATCACGGGATGGTTTGAGCATCATGATTAACGAGCGGGTGATCCAAATCCCATGGGAAAAGTGTTCAAAGAGACTGGCTTCGGCTACGGAGAAAGAACGCTTGAATGCCGAACTATCCCCTGGAGGCTATGGCATCCACTGGCCTTTAATTGACGAAGATCTCTCAGTAAACAGTCTTTTAAGAGATAACGAGTAAATATTTTCCAAACAATGCAACCGCAGTAGTTTGGGGTCCAACTCCAGTAAAAGAAATCATTCACTGTTTGTTCGGAGGGAACCAGAAGTCCATGGAGCCGACGCGAATGGGTCCGGACCATCCTTTCAGGCGCACCCGCAACTGAGGGTAATTAAGGACGGGGTAATTCATCCGATTGTAGCCTGAAGGAGAAGTGTCGACGAGGGCAGCTGGAGGATCGGCGTCCCATTCCCTTAAAAACTGTTCCCATTCCTTGCTGCAGATAAATTCGGGATTGATGGGCCTGGCCCCGTTTTCTGCCGATCGAAAATCCTCTTTAAAACGCTCCCAGGCGCCTGCGTCCTTCAGCAGAACTCCGGGTGATCCAAAACCGGCTCCAACCAGGAAGCTGTTGGAATAGAACGCGGGCCAGCCGTGGCGGCCTGCGTCCAAATAGATTTGCGGCGCGTAACCCCAGACGAAGACATTCGAATCCGGCGGCGTTCGATCCGCCAGGAAACGCGACTCCTCTGGGAAGCGCGGCAAGCGACCGGAGCCCGATGCGGCGGCCACCGTCCATCCAATGACAGAGCCGAGGGTGAAGAGAGCGGCAGATACCGTAACGCGGCGGCCGAGTCCCCGCAACCGTACCAATCGGGATGCTTCAACACCGGCTGCAAACGCCAGAGGAGGGTAAGCGAGCAGATAGTAATGCCCGTACAGCCGCCCTCCGGCGGGTACCAGCAACATCGCGAACACAAACCAGAAAAGTGCAAGCTGCATTTCAGATCGGCGGTCGATGCGCCTTAAAACCCGGACAAGTCCTGAAATTCCAAGTGCCCATAGCGGCAATCCGCAAAGTACGATCTTGCCCGTCTGCCAGAAGAATTTCAGGGCAAGGTACCCTGCCGGGATGCCTCCAACCTGGGCAAAGGCGAATTGATGTTCAAAGATAAGATGAAACGCGCTATCGGCTGCACCGGTGCCGACCACCTGCACGTACCAGCCGGCAGCGACGATCATTGTGCCTCCCAGCATCCATCCGATATCCGGCAGGGCCTGTTTCCTTCCTTTAAACAATCTCCATGCCAGGAAGGCAAGCAGGCAGGCGCCTGCCTGCGTTTTGGTGGACACCGCCAGTGCAAGGAGAACGCCTGTCAGGAGGAATTTGAAAGCACGCCTGGTATTCGTCCCGGACCCTGTCGCGTTTACAGCAAGAAGGGCGGACAGTGATATCAAACCATTTGCGATCGTTTCACTGTTAAAGGGAAGGAAATCATCCGGATCGAACGCTATCGAAAATGCGCCGTATGCCGTTGCGGTCAGAATTGCCGCCGTGGCGCCCGCCGTCCGAAATGCCAGTATGCCGATAGCCCAGCATATTACGGCAATCCAGAATATGCCGAAGAGACTGATCGCATAAACGTTGCCGTCTCCGAAAAGCCGCTGCAGCCATGCATATACGTACAGAGTCAACGGGGGGATCTGGTCGACAACATCCCGATACAGGACATGCCCGTCATTGATCGCCTGTCCCAGCATCATCCACGAAGGTTCATCAATGTTCCAGAATCCCCTGAAGATCCCGGGGAGGCGAATCAATCCTGCAGCGGCGGAAATCAGCAGCAGGTATCGGTTGCTCCAGATTTTGTATTCTACTATTGGATCGTGAAAGCCTTCCATAAGAGTATAGGGCGAATGGATGCCTGCTTTTAATCTTGCTCCCTCTCGAAATACACCCGTTGGTCTCTGATTATGATGTCTTATGTCATTTCCATCGGAATTCAGGTTTTGATTTTACTATGCTTTGCACTGGGTTCGTCTGAAAAAAAGAAATCGTCCTTCCCCAATCCCTAAAGGTTTGGCCAGATAAAACGAAATAGGACACACGCCTATTTACTGTCAAAATTACCTATGACTGACACGTACGCTAATCAAAATCCTGCTCTTCTTCTACATGGGGAGTGAGCGGAGATCTGAAAGGTAGACCGAGAGGGTCAATAATTCTTCGGATTGCCTCAGGGGAGTTAAATGCGCACAGAATCCTCAGGAAGCCTCTGCATTCCGAACACTCCAAACCAGAATGAATTCATTGGGAAATCATTTGTGCAAGTGTTTATAATATCTGACAGAGTGCCTCCAAATCGGGCAATCATACTCGCCCATTTCTTTTTCAACCAAGATAGCTTCTGCTCCTGCCGTCGCCGTCTTCGGCAATTGGTTCAGTCATACTTGTATTTTAAGGTGGTATTTATGAAACTAAATTCCTAGTAGATCCCATAGAGATCATATAGTAATTAAGAATTATGTTGTAATCAGAAATAGAAAATACTAAATTGCTATGAAATTCGTTGCTCCCTAACTTTTAACCCCTGCAAAGGAGTTTACCATGAAAAAATCCATCATTTTGTTTTGTCTGGTTTGTTTTTTACTAGGCACATCAAGTATTTACGGACAATGGGATGCAAAAATAACCTTTGGCGAAACCACCGGGAATGATCTCGGATTGGCTGAATTTAACGGAGTGCTGTATCTAGCTTGGCAAGGCAGAAACTCGTTGAAATATCTAAATATAATGAATTCCGACCTTTACGGATGGAATTTCGGTAATAAAAAAACCTTAAGTAATTTTACCTCAAGTTCGTCCATTGGGGTATCGTGTGCTAAAGGAACGGGTTACTATGATGACTATTTGGTAATCGCATATGCAAAGCGAGGCTCTAATACTTTATCGCTTGCTTTATCTGCGGATGGAACCAATTGGTCTGCGTACCATTATCTTATCCATTTAGCGAGTACTCCAGCAATAAGTGAGGGATCAGGTGGGGACAATGCCTATGTAGGAATTACCGATATAAATCTCCTAGGACATAATAGTCCACGCTTATACAGAATTACTAATAATTTCGGGTCGGCTGTCAGGGATTGTTTTTATGGATTTTGTGTCGGGGATTCAGAAGAATATGTTCACCTTAGAGATGGAGTCGCACTTGCAACCAATGACAACACAATCAGAGCTATGACCTGGAACAGCATAGGGGGGCTGGATAGACAAATATGGCACTGTGATTCCTTTCAATGGACTCCCTTATATAGAATTTTTCCAAACATTATTCACACATCGTATAAGGGACCAAGAATAGTCGTCGATCCTGAAACTGGAGACCGTTGGATTGCCTGGCTGAGTAGTGATGATAGTAATCATATCAATATCATGAATATTGATACTGGTTGGCATGATGTGTCTTCCGACACTTCGCCCAATTCTCCAACCGTTGCCTATTTTAACGATAGGATATATGTTGCGTGGCGTGGCAGTAATAATCACAAAGTAAATGTTGCATACATCCAAATACGTTAATAGCATTGGCTTCTCAAGTTTGGACAGCTTCAACTAAAAATTTAGTGAAATCTTGAATGTGTAAGGCAAAGCCCCGCTGGCAGCGGGAATCCTGAGGGCGGGGCGCCAACTCTTGCTCGGTCTTGGGGTATGCTGTTCCGTGCCTGCATTTTCATGGTAAACCGCACCCAGAGTGAAGCCATTAAGGGATTGGTGCGGCTTCCTGCTGTTTTGAATCTCCAGATAAACCCTCCATTAAGTTTTCGCGTCATTCATCGAAACATAGGCATGAAGGCAGATGAAGCTGGATTTATTGTGTCAATCAGATATCTTGATACCTTCGGTTGTCTCGTGTCTGGTAGAATGCTTGCGCGTGTTGTCTGAATCACTTAAAGGGAAGAGAATTGTATGACCTATGTTGCGTTGACGATAGCGGGATCCGATCCTTCGGGGGGGGCGGGGATCCAGGCGGATCTGAAGACGTTTCACCAGAGGGGTGTTTACGGCACGAGTGTTGTTACCCTTGTCACGGTTCAGAACACGCAAAAAGTCAGTGACATCGAAGTTCTCTCGCCGGATCTTGTTGAAAAGCAGATCGATGCGGTTCTTGAGGATATCCCTCCGATGGCCGCAAAGACGGGGGCCTTGGGGAACAGCGATATTGTACGGTTGGTCGCGGAGAAAGCAAAGGATTTCCTGTTCCCGCTCGTTGTGGACCCCGTCATGATCAGCAAGCACGGTCTCCCTCTTATCGACGAAGATGCACGGTCGGTGCTGGCGAAAAAGTTGTTGCCGCGGGCATTTCTGGTAACGCCCAACCTGCATGAGGCCGCCGAACTGGCAGGGATGCCTGTCCACGATCCGGAGTCGATGGAGAAGGCCGCCGAAATCATAGCAAGTAAAGGGGCGGGAGCCGTCCTGGTCAAGGGAGGCCATCTAGAGGGGGAGGCGATCGACCTGCTTTATTTCAACGGGAATGTGCGCCGTTACTCCGCATCAAGAATCGATACGCGCCATACGCATGGAACGGGCTGCACCTATTCGGCCTGTATCACGGCAGAGCTGGCCAAGGGGTGCAGCCTGGAAGATGCCGTAGAGATTGCAAAGCGATTTATTACACGGGCGATCGAAACAAATCCCGGTCTCGGGGCCGGATCCGGTCCTGTCAATCATCACGCCGATATCGGCCTGTAGCTTAGACATTGTCATTTTACCTGCGGGCTTCTATTCTTAAATGTTTACGCTAATGTTCAGGAGAAGGAAGAATGAAACAGAATCGCAGCAAGCCCGAGAAAGCGTACCGGAACCTCAAATTTCTCAGCGGAAAGAACGGGCGCCTGGTGCGGATACTCAGCGAGTATCTGGAGCCTGCGAGCCGTCTGCGGTGGCAGAAGGTGAAGGATACGATTGTTTTTTTCGGATCCGCCAGGCTGAAGCCTCTCGAAGAAAGCAGAAAGCTGCTCGAAGATTTGAAACGGAAGCGTCAGGCTGTTTCCGGCGACAGCGAAGAAATCGACAACGCAATTGCGAAGGCGGAAGGTGCGGTCCGGATGTCCCGTTATTACGAGGATGCTGCGACACTGGCAAAACTGATGGTCAACTGGGCGAGAACTCTGGATGGAAGAATGAAACGGCTGATCGTATGCTCCGGAGGCGGGCCCGGAATCATGGAGGCGGCAAACCGCGGGGCGAAGGAGGCCGGGGGGCAATCCATCGGACTGTCCATCAGCCTCCCGATGGAGCAGTTCATCAATCCTTATGTGTCGGAGGAGCTGTCCTTTGAGTTCCATTACTTTTTCATGCGCAAGTTCTGGTTTGTCTATCCTGCAAAAGCCCTGGTCATTTTCCCGGGAGGATTCGGAACCCTGGACGAGCTTTTTGAGATCTTAACCCTCGTACAGACAGGGAAGACCCGAAAAATAGCGCCGGTGCTCATTTACGGCACGGAATTCTGGAAGGAAGTCATAAATTTCGATGCCCTGGTGCGGTTCGGAACCATCTCCGCCGGAGATTTGGATCTGATTCATTTCAGCGACGATCCACAGGAGGCTTTCGAATACCTTAAGAAAGAACTTACAAGAATTCACAAACTATAAAGGGTCATAAAATATTAAAACGGTTCGGAAACCGTGAAATAATATTCATTAAAGGCCGACAGGAAAGAATTGAAACTGATTATGGATGAGTATCTGCTGCAGCGCCGTTATCCCGAAAGTACGCCTTCAGCGAAGGATCATCGACACCCTACCGAGAGGGACCGGGACCGGGTGCTTCACAGCGCCGCTTTCCGCAGGCTGCAGGGGAAGACCCAGGTTTTCGGCATCGGGCAGGCGGACTTTTACAGGACCCGCCTCACGCACAGTGTCGAAGTGGCGCAGATTGCAAGGGCGATCGCCCACAATCTGCTCATCGAACAGCCCCTGCTGCAACGTTGCCTTGCGCCGGAACTGGCCGAAGCGGCGGCTCTGGCGCACGACCTGGGCCATCCTCCTTTCGGGCACGCCGGAGAGCAGACCCTGGATGCCTGCATGAGGGAAGTCAGCTCCAGTTCGAGACGGACGGGCAAAAACGCCCTGCGGTTTGAAGGAAATGCGCAAACCTTTCATATCCTGGTCGCGGCAGAACCGAAATCCCCCGATTATCCAGGGTTGAATCTGACCCGCGCGACCCTCTCGGGCGTGATGAAATATCCATTCGAACAGGATGTCCGGAATGACAAGTTCATTTTTGCTTCGGATCTTCCCATGGCTAAATGGGCCCTCAGGAAGGGTGGAGAGATACTGAAAGCAGAGAGGAAATCCGGGCGCCGCCGGATCAAAACTTCGATAGCCTGCCAGGTTCTGGACTGGGCCGATGACTGCGCCTATTCGGTTCACGATGTGGAGGATGCACTGCAGGCTCAATTCCTGCATCCGGGAGACCTTGAAGACGCCGCCTTTGCCAGAAGGGTATTCAATCACTATGAGGAAACGCGCAGAGAGGAAAACGCGCCCAAGCTTACGCTTTCGGAGGTGCGGGAGAGCCTGCTGGACCTGGAGAAGAGAATCAAGCTGCGGGGGCACGGGGATGAGCGGGCGCATCGGAAAGCCGCCATGCGCAATATTCTGAACGACCTGATTACGTCCGTTGCTGTCGAACCATCCCGGAGCAGCCGGCGATCGGATTTCTCCTGGCGCCTGATCGTTCCCCCCGAAGCCAGAATCCTGTCGGTTTTGTGCAAGTCGGTTATATGGGAGGCGGTGATCACGGATCCCAGGGTCGCCGCCATGAGCACGAAGGGCCGTGAAATTCTCCGGGATCTTTTCCATCTGCTTATGAGTGAGGTTCTGGATAAGAAGAGCGTAGCGCTGTTTCCCCGGTATTACAGACCAATTATTGAGGATTCCCTTGAGGGCGGTCAAAGGGAAGCGGCACGCGCCGTCTGCAATTTCCTGGCTTTACTGACCGACATGGATGCGCTGCGTTTCCATGCTCTGCTGCGGGGTTCCAAAGCATCTTCCATCTTCGATTTTATCTGACGGGACGTACCGGGGCGGGGAATTCGGCCGGAAGGCTTTTCTAAAGAAATTGGCGGCCCACCAGCTTGTTGCCTCGAACCAGGAGAGAGGCGACGAAGAAACCCGTACAAGCCCATGCTTGATGGCGTTTATTATCGAGTCCACATTCGGTTCGGCGTATATCCAGGTGTAAGTTTTCCCCAATTGCCAGAGGTAATGGATGTCCCCGAATCCTACGAGCGTTTTGTAGTGCCTTTTTGCCAGCTTCACGGCCCTGCGGTTAAAATCCAGCCCCCGCACAAGAAATCCGGAATATTCAATCGCGTCGAACAGGTCCAGGTTCCTTTTAAGGTAATTCCCCAGGCAGCTTCTTCCCGGGTAGAACGGATGCGGGGCCACGATGAGTGATTTTTCACTGGTGTTGACGCGGATTTTTTCCAGGGTATCGAGGTTTTCCGCTACTTCTCCTGAATTATAGACAAGAACATGGCGTTTTTTTTCGACGGTCACTTCCATTCCCGGAATCAGGGTAATTCCCCAGCTCCGGGCGTAATCGGACAATTCGGAGGTCCAGATATCCCGGTCGTGGCAGGTAATTGAGAGAACTTCGAAGCCCATTCCGGTGGCTTTCTGGATCAGCTGTTCCGGCGCAAACCTGCAGACGCCGTAATCCCGGGGATCCAGATTGCAGTGTGCGTGCATTTCCGCTTTCAGCCAGCGCTTTTCCGTTTTGAAGTCCTTGCTCAAAACCGCCTTCCTCCCGTATAGGTAGCATTCCGCACAGGAATTTGATCGATGGCCGGTATCACAATCCTGCAAAAAACCTGGCTGATATTGCTGTGTATTCTCTCTTATCGGCAGTCCGACAAATTTAATGATACGAAAATGTTAGTAGATTTCGTCAGCGGGCAAATCTGGGAGAAATGCGGGCTCGGATCTGGCGCAGTGCTTCATAAACGGCGATCCCTACGGATGTCGCAAGATTCAGGCTCCTGACATTGCCCGAAATCATCGGAATCTTGAGAAAATTTGTGCTGTTTTCGGCCATAAGGCTCCACGGAAGCCCTTTCGATTCCGGACCGAAAACCAGACAGTCTCCGGCACAAAACTCAAAATCGGTGTAAAGGCGTTCCGCCCTGGCACTGAAATAAACCAGGCGGGATTCTTTGAGCCGGGTTTTCAGTTCATCCAGATCCGCTTCTTTGCGGAGATCGACGAAAGGCCAATAATCCAGCCCGGCCCTCTTGACGGAGCGCTCATCTGTCCGGAAGCCTGGATTGCCGACCAAATGCAGAGGAATATTGTTGGCGGCGCATGTGCGGGCAATATTCCCGGTATTCGGGTGAATTTCGGGATCCACCAGGGCGACATGGATCATGGAAACAGTTTTCCTCTTCTGGAACCGGAATGGTTTTTATTCGGAACTGTCCAGCCTTTCAGGCTCGGACGGATATTATATCACTGTTATTTTCCGGGCTGGTTCAACCGGCGGATGGGATAAAAAATGGGGATTCCATCCCCGGTGCCGCCGTCGTAGGAGGAAAGAAATTTCTGTATTTCGTCTGATAGAAGAAAATCGGCGAGTCTCTCGGCCCCTTTTACATTCGCTTCGGGAAACCTGTCCGGATCTGCCGTCATCAGCATGTAGGGGCGGCGCATTTCGGGATCTCCCTGCACTAATATTTTGATGCCGGGATCCGGATGCATTTTTTTGAAGACTACGGGTATTCGGCCGACGATCAGGTAGGCGTCGTTGGCGGCGGCGTAATGCAGCAGGTCTTTATCGTCGGTGTGTTCATCCTTGAGAACCCATGGGCCGATCATGGGTACACCCGCATCCGCAAAAAGGGTATGTGCGGTTTCTCTGGGACCGTTGGACCGAAAATCGATCCAGTTCGATCCGGTCTCGGCGATTTTATGTACCGCCTCCGACCCGTCTTTCAAACCCGAAATGCCCGCGGGATCTTCGGCAGGACCGACGATAACGAGATCGTTTTTCGCCCATGGACGCAGATCGCGCGCCCATCCGTCGGCGACAAGATTGGAGGTCTGGTCGCTCGAGTGCATGGTAAGAAAATCGACCTTTCCCTCCTTCATGGCACGGACCAGGACAGGCTTCGGTCCGGAGGCGACGACTTCTACAGTCATGCCGGTAGCGTCCTCGAACCGTGCCTGTATCTCTCTCCAGAGGGGCGTTGTCGTCATGCCGCCGATGACCGCAACCCTGACGGGGGCGGAAATATCAAGCATTTTCCCCCCGGCGCAGGATGCCAGGGACAATAGTATGAAAACGGTAACCGTCCGGGAAATTTTTTTCTTCATAAACTCCTTCAATCTTCAGCCCTCAGTGAAACGGGTGTCCGCGGGAAAATCACATGTATTCTATAGCATACATAGTAAATTATAGACAACATATTCATGGATTATTCCGCGACGGCGGGATAACTGAAAATCTCTGCTGGAAATGCGGCCGCGGGGCTGCCGGACAGGCAGTCCCGCGGCCTTTCTTTCAGGACGGGTTCTACTGGTCGTAGCCGGACGCGTTCAATGCGGCGGCATGCCGTTTCTGCCGTGCCTGCCGTCGTCGAACGGTCTGTTCGTCTTCTTTATAAATTCCACCCTTCGGGCGCCACTTGTCGACGGAGATAGTTAGTGTGTACCACATGTCCGTCGTAAACCAGAGGGCCTGAGTTTCCCCTCCGACTACGACCATGTTGATTTTATCCGGTTCCGTATATGGAGCGATAACCGCGTCTTTCGGCAATTTGAACCAGGAGGCGAAAGGTTCGACGCCGTTCCGGGCGTTCGGCTCCACGAGCGAATACGCAACGTCGGATCCCCAGAACTGCCCGGCCGTCATTTTAAAATGCTCGGACAGATATTTGGAGAGCTGTTTGGGATCGCTGAAGCCCTGTTCTTTCAGGTGCTTTGCCACCAGCGGGTCCATGACGAGTGTCAGAGCGGACTGAATGCAGGGGAATGACTGCATCATGATAAGGGTTTCTTCCTGCGCCGGACGACGGCAGCCGGCCGCCCCCATGCTGTTGATGGCGCTCCAGCCCTGGAACAGGCTGACGGTGCTTTCCTCTTTTTTGAAGCCCTTGCGTACGTGAAACGGTTCCCAGACGCTGCGCTCCTCGTTTTCCGGAATCAGCATGTTGTTGTAGTTCAAATTGTTGCCGGTAGAGCCCATGAAAGTTTCTCCCAGGCGCGAATCCGCCAGGTTGATCGTCATCAGGGTCCAGGCGCGTCCGATAACCGTGTTGGCGTAATTGAACGGGCTCAATGCGCCCAGGCCGGAATTCATGCCGATTTCCTCGCGGATCGGTCCGTTTACAACAGCCATTTTTGCGAATGAGGTGGTCGAACTCGGCATGGAAGGTTCCTGACTGGCCGCGAGAGCCAGGATTACCGGCAGATGTTCCGGTCCCGCCCCGGCCATGACGGCGTTTACCGCGACCTTTTCCACTGTATATTCCAGCTTTTCCTGGTGGATTGTGATGGTCATCTGCCCGACTACTTTGTTGGGATCGGCCGCGGTCCCGGTCAGCATATGGGCAACGCGTTCCTCGGTGGGCAATACAATCGGCAGCCCGTCTGTCCATCCGTTTTCCAGGAACAGCCTGTGAAGATTCTCTTCCGTGTCGGGTTGAATCAGCCGCGGCCTGGGTGCGCCGCGGGCGGCCTCGGGGTTCTTTTCTTCCTCGCTCAAAGGCCGGGTAAGGGCGTCGACGACCTGGGGCATGATCGGTTTGCCCGAGACAGGATCATTGCCCTCCACGTACCGGCGCAGCACTTCGCGCGGCCTGCCGACAAGGGGATATGGCGGAAAGCTGAAGCGAAGATTCATGCCGTGGTTCCGGGCGTCCATGGCGGCGTATTCGGCAAAACGGGCGCTTGCCATGGGGGCGGTGGGAATGCCGCATTTAATTTCAATTTCCCTGCAGTGAGCGGCGACACTCGCCGTACAGCCGTCTCAACCGCCCACGCCGAAAATGACGGCGTCTCCATTTTCTTTGATTTCATCCCACATTTCGGGCTCGTCGACGAACATAATGCCCTTTTTGTGCTGAAGCACCGTTTTGACACCAGGGTAGTTACGCGCGAACCAGGCGTCGGCTTCCTCCAGGAATTCCCACCCGCCTCCGAATCCTACGTCAATAATGTACAGGGTTTTACCATCGATGGAGTCCAGACGGGGCGCCAGGGGGTGTGGCTGGATCTCGGCTGTCGGCTGACCGCGGGGATCCAGGACGGTGAAGGGGGAACGGGTTTGGCGGGATGAGCTTTTTACCATGGGAAGCCTCCAACGAAAATGCGGGTTAAACAACAAACAAGAATATCATCTTTTCACCGTATTTGACGACAGGGTTGAATAAAATAAGGAGCCGGAAGCAAGAAGAACATTGGAACGTTCAACGTCTCACGTTTAACGTTTAACGTCCAACGTTCGAACGTTTTTATATGTGAAAATACAACAAGGGGAATTGTTTCGAGGGCGAACACAAGGTTCGCCCCTATAATCTACCGGCCTCTTTTTCATCAGAACCTCAATCCAAACATGGCACCGACTGCCTGACATTTTCGTTCCAAAATAATTGGGAATATCATAGGCTCGGGTTTGGCCGATGAATTCAACATACAGAGACAAAAAGCTATGGAAATAAAGAATATGATCTGGGTATGGAGTGTGGATCGCCCCTCGGAGCCCTATCGGAAATGCGCACCACAGCCGTGATGAATGCGGAAAAGATTGCCACAGCCGCTTACGACGAAGAGGCAAGAAATATCAGGATCATTGCATCGGTGAAATTCAATTTCGGCGGACGTGAGATGGAAATGAAAAACACCGAGGAATGGACGCTTAAAGATGGCGGAAATACTCTGGAGATCGTTCAGACATCCGCTGGATTCCGCAGAGGCGGGAATAGATCGGTCCTTGTGTTTGAAAAATTCAGATAGTCTGACTTTATTCGTATCTCAAGGCTTCCACGGGGTTCATGCGCGAAGCTTTCAGGGCCGGAAGCATTCCGAACGTCAACCCTACGAGCAACGTGACCCCGAATCCCAGGATCACCGCTATAGCGGGGATCTCAATCTGTACTGCCGATGTGAAAAAACGGACGGAATACGGCGTGGCCACTCCCAGCAGAATGCCCACCAGCCCGCCTCCGCAGCTGAGGATCAGCGCCTCCATCAGGAATTCGGTTAAAAGCACTCTTCGATAAGCCCCGATGGACTTTTTTACTCCGATCTCCCGGGTCCGTTCCGTGACGGTGATCAGCATGACATTCATAATACTGACTCCGCTTGCGATCAGGGATATAGCCGCGATTAACAGAAGCACCAGCGTAAGTCCGAGGCTGATTTTGTTCGCCGCGTTCAGAATCTCGGAAAGAGTGGTCACACCATAGAAGTCCTGATTGCGGTGCCGTTTAATAATCAGTTTCTCGATTGCGGCGGAAACCTGCGGCACCACTTCCATGTTTTCCGCCGATACGTGTATAAAATCGATGGTGTTGTCGGGTTTGAAGTTGCGCGCGACGTCGAGGGGCACAATGGCGCTGTATTCGGATACTTCCGTGTTGCCGTAAGTATTGGTGCGTTCCTTGAACACGCCGATTACCGAAAATCGCAGGCCGTAAAGAGTGACATATCCTTCGTAAAAAGGATCCCGCTCGAGCCTTTCGTAAAAAGGCGCTGTGATCAGGCAGACCTTGTTTCGATATCGGAGGTCGTTCCGGTCGATAAAATCTCCCCGTATTACATCAATGTTGCGGACCGGCTGATATTCCGGAGTTGTGCCGATTAATGTGACGGTTCGGGCGATTCCGTTCAGGGGGATTGACGGGAAGCTTGTGACCACGGGGGCCGCGCTTTGAACTCCGGGGACTTCCGTCCGAATGGCTTTCAGGTCGCCGGTATTCAGGCGGTCCGCTGTGGGAGCCTGGTTGTTGCTGACGATTATCAGATTTGTGCCTACCCCCCGGATCAGTTCCAGGACATAGTTTCTGCCGCTAATCCCTGTTACGACCACAAGAACCAGCGAGGCGGTCCCCACGACCATGCTCAGGGAAGTCAGAACGGCGCGTCCCCAGTTGCGAAACAGCGCCTGATGCGCCGAGCGCAAAATCTCAATCATCGGAATCTTGGTTTTCATCGGCGGAACACAATTGCCGCGACGGCAAAGAATAATTATTCAAAAAAAAGCGTTTCCTACATATTTGCATCCTGGGGATTCAATACCACCCTGTCCCCTTCGTCGATGCCCTGGAGAATTTCTATTTCTTCGGATGTAACGAGACCCGGAACAACCGGCTTTGCGACGGCTTTTCCCCCATCCAGAACCAGGACGGTCTTTTCCCCGTTCCTGTTGATAACGGCGCTTCTGGGAACCGTAAGCGCATCCGGCTTTAAATCCGTCGTGATTTCAACGGTAACATTAAGGTTGGGTATCAGTTCTCTGGGTTCGCCTTCGATGGAGCATAGTACAAAACCTACGGTGCGATTGTTCAGCTCAACGACCTGTTCTGCGGGCCTTTCCACCGTGCCTTTCCACTGCCTGTCCGCCATGCCGTCCCATAGGATGATAACCGGCTGTCCCCGGGCGATCCTTCCCAGGTCCGGCTCGTCCACATAGGTCCGAAGCTTCACTTTTCCGGGTTGATTGATTTGGGCGACCAGCTGTCCCTTCGTGACGTACGCTCCGGGGTTGACTTCAAGTGAGTAGATCAGTCCGCTTTTAGGGGCCGCGATGGATTCCAGCTTCAATTCCCGTTCCATTCGGCGGACCTGTTCCGTCAGCTCTTTGACTTTATCCTGTTCCCATTGTATTTCCTCGGGGGAATAGCGTCCGAGCAGATCCGATTTCTGCTGCCTCTGGCTGTCCAGGCGGAGTTGCAGCAGGTCCCGCTGTTGTCGAAGATTCTCCACACCGGTACGCGCCACAGCGCCTTTGTCATACAAAGATTCTTCAACAGCCAGGTCACTGTTGACCTGATTGAGCTGCATGGCGGTTTCGGCCATAGACGCGTCCAACAGATTGATCTCTTCTTTCGAGGGGCCACGCATGATTATTCTGGCCTGTCGCATTGCCTCAAGCCGTGCGGTTCTGGCTTCCGTGAGGGCCGTGCGGACCTGTTCCGACTTCAGCCGCATTAATATCTGCCCTTGTTTGATTTCCGATCCTTCCCGCAGGGGAATCTCCGCGACAAGCCCATCGATCGGAGCATAGACTTCGCTGCGGTTTACAGGTTCGATAATTCCGTTAGTGCTTACGACAATTTTGATATCGTGTCGAACGGCTTCGGCCGTAAGGTATTCGGGTTCCTTCGACCCGCAGCTTACGAAAAATACGGCAAAAAGAAGTCCAGGCAAAACGACGGTCAAAACAGTCAGAATTCGATATTTGGTCATTGTCGGTATCTCTTTCCGGATTTCCGCAGTTTGAATATATACATATAGCTTATTTTTCTGAATTTGTGAAATTCGTATCCTTTTTAGAAAATTTTCACAACGGTCGGGGATTCGGATACGTCTCCCGATTGACATGAAAAACGGACTCCTATAGGCTTTAACTTTTTATACAATGAGGCGATTGAAACTATGTCCGATCAAAAACTTCCTTCCCGTTCCGAAGATTTTTCCGAATGGTATAACGAACTGGTAATCCGCGCGGAGCTGGCCGATTACGCTCCGGTCCGGGGATGCATGATCGTCCGGCCTTACGGCTGGGCATTGTGGGAGAACATCCAGCAGTCGCTCGATCGGCGTTTCAAGGCGACCGGCCATGTGAACGCGGCATTCCCGCTGCTGATCCCGCGCAGTTTCATCGAAAGGGAAAAGTCCCATGTCGAAGGCTTTTCGCCCGAGCTGGCGGTGGTGACCCATGGAGGCGGAGAAGAGCTTGAAGAGCCGCTGGTTATTCGGCCGACGTCCGAGACCATCATAGGCCACGCCTATTCCAAATGGATACAGTCCTACCGGGACCTGCCGCTGCTGATCAACCAGTGGAACAGCGTGATGCGCTGGGAGATGCGAACCAAGCTTTTCCTGAGAACAACCGAGTTTTACTGGCAGGAGGGCCATACGGCGCACGCCACTCTGAAAGAGGCCGATATCGAAACCCGGCAGATGCTCGATATCTATCAGGATTTCGCCGTCAACGACGCCGCCGTTCCTGTAATTCCCGGACTGAAATCAGAATCCGAGCGGTTCGCAGGTGCGGATCAGACCTTTTCGATCGAGGCCATGATGGGAGACGGGAAAGCCCTGCAATCCGGTACGTCCCACAACCTGGGCCAGAATTTCGCCAAAGCTTTCGATATTCGTTACCTGGATCAGAACGGGGAGCTGCAGTACTGCTGGACGACATCCTGGGGGCTGTCCACACGGTTTATCGGCGCCATCATCATGGTGCACGGGGACGACCAGGGACTGATACTGCCGCCGCGGCTGGCGCCGCATCAGGTTGTGATCGTTCCGATTTTCAAAACGGATGAGGAACGGACCAAGGTGATGCTGGCGGCCCGAAAGATACGCTCGGAACTGGTTTCGTCGGGCTTCCGCGCGATTCTGGACGAACGCGAGGGCGTAAGTCCCGGCTTCAAATTCAATGACTGGGAGATGCGGGGAGTGCCGTTGCGGATCGAAATCGGCCCCAAGGACATAGCAAAGGAGACCGTGGTGCTGGCTCGCCGTGATATGCCGGGAAGAGAAGGGAAATCCTTTGTCCCCCAGGCGGGTCTGCCGGATTCTGTGAGACAGGCGCTGAATTCCATTCAGGGAGCTCTTTACGATCGGGCTCTCAAATTCCGGGAAGACAATACAAAGACGCCTGAAAATTATGCCGCTTTCAAGGATGCCGTAGAAAAAGGATTTGCCTGTTCGTTCTGGTGCGGCAGCGCTCAATGCGAAAAGAGCATTAAGGAGGATACGAAAGCGACTCTGCGCTGCATTCCCCTCGAACAAACCGGAGGAAAAGGAACCTGCATTTATTGCGGACAACCGGCTGAAGCAAGAGCCTATTTTGCCAAAGCCTACTAAATACCCATGGCGCGTTTGAATTCCTCGACCGAAGTAAAGTTCATAAACGGATTGGTTTCCTTCTGTTCGCCCAGGGTCGAATTTTTTCGGCTCCCATAATTGTGCCCCGGATAAACGACGATCGAATCGTCCAGTGCCTTCAGCTTTCTGTTCAGGCTGTGCCACATTTTTGCCGCATCCCCGCCCGGCATATCGACGCGCCCGCAGGCATCCACGAACAAAGTGTCTCCGGTGAACAGGTTCCCTTCGATGAGGAAACATTGCGATCCCGGGGTATGCCCCGGCGTGTGCAGGCATTGAACGGAAAGACTGCCGATTCGCGCGGTATCCCCATCCTCTACGATCCTGAAGTTGTCGGCCCTGTCGTGCATGAACGAGGTGGGAATTCCAGTCGCGTCGCCGCATTCCTTCATATACGCCACTTCATTACGGTTCAGATAAATGAGGGCGTCCGTATCTTTCAGCATCTGCTCCAGCCCGTTCATATGATCGGGGTGTGCGTGCGTCATCAGGATATATCCGATCTTGAGTCCCGATTCTTCCGCAAGCCTTAGTATGGCCGGCGTGTCCCATGCCGGGTCCACGACGGCCGCTTTTTTTGACTCAGGGCATCCGATCAGATAAATGAAGTTCATCATCGGACCTATGATTTCCTGTTTCAGTATCATCCTGCTCGAACTCATTCATTCCTCCAAAAATCAGTATAACGGGAATTTGAATGATGCCGGAATTTGTACCGGGAGTCTAATACGAATTGACCGCCGGCCGGCAAATGGGGCGGCCGGCCTGATATCCATGTGGCCGGAAACGTCATGGCGCCATGCAGGCTGTACGATTTCCGGCTCGCGGGCTGCGGGATTTTTATTGATATTTCATCCATCCGCATATTCCGGTAAAATGAACTCAAGATGCATTTCCTTACGATAGTGAACAATTCGACGGTTTCACGGGCTTGAATCGGAGGGATCATGTGTCGAATCTTTTGTTTTTTTCTTTTCCTGATCTCCGGAATCGCGGTTCAGGCCGGAGAAACTGCAGAAAGCAACGCAGTTTCCGTAGCTCCGTTTCCCCCTGATGCTCCACGGGAGCTGGTGGAAGCCTGGCTTCACCTGCATGGTGAAGACCTGTGTCTGGGAATCGATGCCGTGTTCGTATCCCATGAAGGCATTATTCAGGTCTGGAGCCGTGTGGAAGACGAAAAACACTACAAAAAGCTATTGAAAATAATGCAGCCGCTGTCCGGGTTGGGAAGAGTGGAAATCTTTGCGGCGGAGTCTGTTTCCCATTATGAATCCGATGAAGACGGGGCGCCGCCGAGCCTGTGGGAAAACGATGAGTTGCGCGCGTTTTATCGGGCGCCCAGACAACAATCCGATACGGATGTAAAATTCGAGTGGCCCCTGGCGATGGTGACGCAGGAGGACGTTTTTGCGCAGCGGACGATTATGTTCGCCAGGCAGACTCTGGAAAAGAGCGATAACCTGCAAAAGTACGCAAAGGATCTCCCGGCTTTAACCTATTTGGCTCTGGACCCGGCGTTGGACTCAGATCTCCGATTGCTGGCGTTTAAAACCTGTCGGAGCCAGGTCCGGGGCATGGAGAAACAGATCGACAAGCTGAACAAGAACCTTAACCAGGTGCTTCCAAAAGGAAAAAACATGCAGGAACTCCGATCCCAGGATTTGCCGGGCATGAATGAGGAGGCTCTTCCACTGGAGATAGCCGTACAGATATCCGAAAAGGCGAAGGCAATCGCCCGGCGAATTTATTCGTATATATACCCGGAGACTCATTCCGTGGATTTGAAGGAGCTTCGGAGCCCCGGCATTCTGACCGCGTTGATCACATTGCGCGAACTGGATGAAGTTTATCTAGGAAAGATGAATCTGGAAGCCGTAAAATAATGAATGAGTATTTCTCCCAGACAGCAGGAAAGAGCCCCGGAGTTTATATCTTCAGTCTCGAATCTTCACTTTTCAATCTCGGGCGGCGCCTCATTGCTATTCGATAACGAATCTTAAAAATGTATGAGGCCGTGTCGCCTATATTTGGTTGCGCAGAGACATCTTCAATATGACCCTACATGCAGACTGGATTGAGAACTTGTCCAAATATGAAACCGTGGAAGAACTCCGGCGGTCCGATTTTTATTTAAGCAGCCATGGTCCTATTCTGTCCTTTCTTCAAACGCCGCAGCTTTTTGTCAATAAGGAGGCTTCACCCCTTCTGGATTCTTTTCTTCGTGTCGTTCAGTGGAATATTGAGAAGGGGAAACGATTCAATTCGATCCTGGACAGCCTTCGAAATGACGACATATTGAAATGGGCGGATGTCATAATTCTCAACGAAGCGGATTACGGAATGAATCGCTCCCAAAACCGGCATGTGGCGCGGGAACTTGCCGAACCTCTGGGGATGCATATGGTTTTCGGGCCGGCGCATTTTGAGTTGACCAAGGGGGCCGGAGACGACCTGACCATTGAAGGGGAAAACAATGAAAGCCTGCAGGGCAACGCGGTTTTGTCCCGACACCCGGTTCTCGATGCCGTTGTAATTCCCCTCCCTGTGACGTTCGATCCCTACGAATTCGAGGAAAAGCGTTTCGGACAGCGGTGCTGTTTATGGGTAAAACTTCAACTGCGGCGGTCCTTTCTCTGGGTCGGCTCCGTGCATCTGGAATTGAGAAATACGCCCCGTTGCCGGGCGGAGCAGGCCCGGTACATAATGGAGAATCTTCCGGGCGAAGACAGGGAAACCTTTCTCCTGGGAGGAGATCTGAATACGAACAGCTTCAGACGCGGAACCGCGTGGAGAACAATCCTTTCGATTTATCGTATCCTGTTTCATCCTGCGGCAAAAGTGCAGGAACAGCTGCTTCGTCCGGAAAAAGGATTGGAGCCTCTGTTCCGTGTATTGGAAAAGAATGGATTTTTCTGGGATGGGCTCAATTCGAACGAAGAAACCGCGCGCACCGATATTAACAGCCTTGAAGAATCTGCCGTGATGCCCGATTTTCTAATGAATAAAATAAAAACGAGGCTGAAACCCTATAATGGATATCTGCGCTTCAAGCTGGACTGGTTTCTGGGAAAACACCTCCTGGCTTTAAGAAGCGGTCAGAAACGAGATGCCCGTACGGGAACAATTTCGGTGGAAGCGGGAAGAATTAACGGGAAAAATTACGGTCCCGACAGGACATCCGACCATTTGCCGATTTATGCGGATATCGATTTATTTTAGGGGACCGGTTTTCAAATGCTATTAAGATAGATGACGATAGAGAGAAGCAACGGCAGATCGGTATGCATTTTACGTATAAGTTATAACGAATGTCCGGCTGCCCGGGTAATATCCTTTACGACAACGTTCCGAAAGCGACTTTATCATGATGATCCAGGACGACAGATTCATTAAAGCCTGCAGGAAGGAATACACGGATTGCACTCCTGTCTGGTTTATGCGCCAGGCCGGCCGATACATGCGGGCATACCGTGCGATACGCGAGAAATACAGTCTGATCGAGATGTTTAAGAATCCTGATCTTGCTGCGGAAATCACCCTGCAACCCGTGAAAGAATTTTCAATCGATGCCGCCATTATCTTTGCCGACATACTGCTGCCGCTGGAGGGGATGGGTATTGGCATCGAGTTCCCGCAGGCGGGAGGGCCTGTAATACACAGTCCCGTCAGGGAAGCGGCCGATGTCGAATCTCTCCGGATTGCGGATCCTTTCACGGATCTGGAGTATGTACTGCAGGGGCTGCGTTTGGTTCGATCGGAGATAAACGGGAAAATCCCCTTAATCGGCTTTGCCGGGGCGCCGTTCACCCTGGCCAGCTATGCGATCGAAGGCGGTTCGTCCTCCCATTACCTTATTACTAAAGATTTCATGTATCGGTATCCGGCTGCCTGGGCCCTGCTTATGGATAAGCTGAGCAAAACCATTCTGATTTTTTTGAAAGCCCAGGTGGAAGCCGGGGCTCAGGTTGTTCAAATTTTCGATTCCTGGGCCGGCTGCCTGGATCCGGCGGATTATCGGAATTATGTGTTCCCCTATATGAAGAAAATCTTTAATGAGTTGAGAAAAGAAAACATACCTTCCATAAACTTCGCAACAGGTACGGCAGGATTGTTACAGGCGATCGCGGCAGCGGGCGGAGATATTGTCGGAGTGGACTGGCGCGTATCGCTGGATCAGGCCTGGGGTTGTTTCGGGACCGGTGCCGGAATTCAGGGGAACCTGGATCCGGTTGCCTTGATGGCTCCGCGGGATTTAATGGAAAAGAAGGCTGCAGAGATTTTGGATGCAGCCGCGGGGAGGCCCGGCCATATTTTTAACCTGGGACACGGAATACTGCCCTCGACGCCTGAAGATTCGGTCAAGGCCCTAACGGACTTTGTTCACGAATACTCGGCGACATTCAATTCTCAAAAAGCAACATAACAAAGAGTTATGGATGCGTCCGCTTCTTTCGCAGATGCAGGTAGAGCGGAAAAGTTCGATGAGAATGGATGTTTAGTCAAAAACAACCGTTTGTAGCGTGCTGATCTCAATAGTCTTCCCGCAGCGTGGATTTTTGCAGCGCAGTTTGTCGTCGAGGCGGATTCGATAATTACGCGCCTTGGCAAATTTTGCCCGGTCCCTTTCATCCGCTCCCGGGGGCAGGTGAGCCTTTTTGGTCCTGCGTCGCCACTTTATAGGATATTCCGAAGTAGTCCGGCACTTCGGGCAGTAAATCTCGGCCGGAACAATTTCATCTTTTTCGTTAAACAGGTCCCGTTCTTCCATAGCCACTATTATAGGCCGGAAACCGCTGCATACCACCAAGAACTTACTGTAAATACGAAGAAAGATGGCCCGGCTTGACCGGATTTTTCCGCCTCGATTCCAGGCGGATAAGAAACGTTGTGTTGGTTTACGGGCGGCTGCCTATGAAAAATATCGGGAAGACAATGCACATTTATGGTAAATAACAAAACTTATGGGGTTCTTACGAAAAATCTTTTCCAGTGATGGAGGCCCGTCCGAGAGACAGATCCGGCGGGGTATAAGGCAGGTAACCCAAATGCACGGCGAGGCCAATGCCCGGGTCGCCGCGATGGAAAGGCTGGCTTCATGGAAGACGCCTGAAGCTGCCGCTGCTCTGCTGCGCCGGTTCACGATACAAACTCCTCAGGCGAGCATGGATCTTGAAGAAAAACAGTATGCGGTCCGCTTGTTGGCGGAAATGGGAAAAGTTGCCTCCGATCCGATTCTCAAGTTCATTCGCTCGGAGCCGGATGTCACTTTCCCGGTGCAGGCTCTGGGAAGAATTCTGGCCCCCGATGAATTCAGGAAATGCCTGACGGATCTTCTGAATGACTTCTCATTGGCATATACCCGCTGGCCCGAGGCCAAAACGGTACTGATCGGCAATTTACCCGACGACGCCTATACGGAAGTATTCGATACAGTAGTACGTTTCCTTGAGGACGAGGATGACGATGTGTGCATCGCCGCGATCGATTACCTGGCCAGGAAAGAGGATGAGTCGATACGCGAGAAGCTTCTTCAGGTCTTTTTCGAATCGGAAGAAAGGCCCAGGGTACGGGGGCGAATTTTACACCATTTCCATGAGAAGGAATGGCCGGTCAAAGGGTATAGGAAGAGAATGGAAGAGGCCATTGAACTGCCTTTCTACCTGACTTCCAAGGGCCTCATTAAGAGAAAGACCAGTTAACTGCCGACTGATTAATACTCCCCGATAAACGTTTCGACCGACTGGTTGAAAGCCTGCGGCTTGTCCAGGAAAATGGCATGCCCGGCATCTTCGATGACTTTAAGTTCAGATCTCGAAATTTTTGAGTTCATATATTCCCCCAGAGACCGGTTTTCCTGAGTTGTGACTATTAGTGTCGGCACGGAAATGCGATCCAGGGCCGAAAGTCTGTCTCCGGTGACCAGATCAAATGAGAGGGACATGGCGGCTCCGATTGGGGTTTTCATAGAGCCCTTGTTCAGGTTTTTAATCAGGGAAGCCGGTTGCGGCTGTTTGAACAGGCCCCTGATGAACTTTTCAGTGAATTTTTTTCGGTCTTGCTGGATTTCGAGAAAATCCGACCGCACCCGGGACAAGGTTGTGACTCCGGGATAATCGTCTTTTTTAAAAGGGGCCGGATAACCGTCCACCAGAATGATTTTGTTGGGTCTGATGGAATCAGGGCTGGAAATATACTCCAGAAGCGTCGTAACTCCCGAAGACCAGGCAACCAGGAAGGAGTGCTCGGCTTTCAGTTCCAGGAGCAGTTCGTACAGATCGGCGGCATGCTGCTGGTAGGTATTCCCGGTATCGGTTCTTGTCGTTTCGCCCTGGCTTCTCGGATCGAATGCAATGACGCGGAATCCTCTGGCGGCGAAATATGGGAACTGCTCCTGCCACACCTCCGCCGTCATCGTCCACCCCGTTATAAACACAATGATTTTGTCGCCGGAACCGGCTTCCAGGTAACGGATCTTCAGATCGCCGACATTCACTTTACGTTCTTTCCAGCGATCATCCGCCCCGGCGATAGCAGGAAACAACGTATTTAGAACAAAGATTCCCATTAAAAACCATCCTGCTGTTCGGATCATTCGTGTCCTCCTCCTCCCGGTGATGAAAAAACCTTATTATATTTGTAGCAGGATTCTCCCTGTTTATCAAAGTTGCGATCGAACGAACCCTATATTAAAGTGCAGGTCCGCCCCTTGCCTGTCACTGTGATATCTAATACAATTATTATTCGTTTGTTTTAAGCAATGCGGCGCCGTACCCAAGTGGCGAAGGGAGGGGTCCGCAAAACCTCGATGCAGCGGTTCGAGTCCGCTCGGCGCCTCCATAGGTGAAAGCCCATTCCCAGCAATCCCTAACAGCCCGTGGTAAAAGTACAGTGGGTCGCGCGCATAGGGCTTGCGAGGC
>CAZPHK010000033.1:0-33850 GCA_964586015.1 uncultured Acidobacteriota bacterium
TGGCTGCAGGGAAGGTCGTCTGCGTCGATCCCCAAATGATTGATTTCTCCGTATACAGTCCGGCGACTATGGTGACGCCCAATGTTTCCGAGATCGAGCAGGCTACCGGTATTCCCATTTCAGGAACACATAATCTGGTGCGCGCCGTAAAACAAATCCTCCGGATTCGCGGCATCGAACACCTGCTCGTAACACGCGGCGAGCAGGGCATGGCCCTTTTCGGCAACGGTTCCCGGCCGACCTATATTCCCACCGTCGCCCGGGAAGTGTTCGATGTGACGGGCGCGGGAGATACTGTTATTTCCACGCTTGCGCTGGGCCTTGTCTCCGGGCTTTTGCCTCTGGAGGCAGCCGTTCTGGCCAACATAGCCGCGGGCATTGTCGTCGGCAAACTGGGGACCGCGTCCGTGTCCACCGGCGAATTGACCGAAGGCATCCGCGACCTCTGATCCACTGTAAATTTCAATCAAGATGCATAATCCCCGGGAAAGGACGGATAAAAAACGTTTTTGTCTCCGAAATACGATTTAGTAAATCCGGAATTTATTCCCTGTAGCAAAGTGATGTATGAAAACGTATAAGAATTTAGTGTTAATGCGTTTCAGCCTTTATCGGATTTCCTGTGGGCGGTTTGCTCTGCCCCTGAGTTGGAAATGCCTCTCAACTGATGAAGGAGGGATTAATCATGACGTGTGTTTCAAAGCCTTTAATCTTTTCTTTAGTATTCATCATAATGGCTTTGCCCGCGGCGTCTCAGGATCTGTCGGGGCCGGTATGCGAAGCAATTATCTATGATGAAAATGGGGAACTGGAAGATTACAGAATCGATGTCGATCTCGACGTGTCGAATTATGAGGCGTACCAGAAGATTTTCAAAATGATAGAGGGTCTTTGGGAAGGGAAGACGATTCCACGGATGGACTACATCAAGGCCAAGTACGACCAGGACGCCGCCAGGCTTGAGCTCGAGCGATCCAGGTTCGTACTGGAAAGACAGGCTGCGCTGGTGGAACAGTACCGCCTTATCTGCAGTGCATCGGCACCCGACAGGAACGAAGCCATACGGAAAGCTTACCTGCGATACCGCCGGGCGGATTGCGACTCCAAGGCCAAAAGTATTGAAGTGGCTGCAACGAACCTTGAATACAACCGCGAATACCTGAAAAGCATCCTCGATTTAAAGAAAGAGAATTTTGCCACGGAAGTCCAGGTCATACTGGCGGAACTGGACGTGGAACTCGAAGAAAAAAGCCTTGCGGACGCCCGACGCCGTACGGAGGAATGCCGGTCTGAACTGGTCGAACTTGAAGGCGGCAAGGAATAGAAATCCATGCCGGCCGTTTTAAGTCTGTAGATGAAAGCCCGGAAGGCCGGATTTCCCAACCGGATGCACAATCCTTCTCTCGTTGCTCATCGATTTAGAGGCAGTTTCCCGGGGCCGAAAGAAGAGAAGTCCAGGTCGTAAAAAGCCCGGCATCCGGAAAAGAAACCCAGCTGTACGCCGCCCAGCACCAGTTTTGACACGGCTACATCCCTGTAGTACTTTTCATAGAGTCCGTCCCGTGCGAAACCCTGAGCGCCCATGAACTCCATGCCTCTCGATATCAGATCGTTCGCTATTCTCGCCATGTAGGACAGGGATGACCGGGCTTTCCCCACCATAGGATCGGATATCCAGGAACCGTATGTCTCCGGGTGATCGAACTGGTGGCACAGTTCAAGGAACGTCGCCCTGCCCACCGATATCGCCGCGACCATTTCTCCGATAAACATGGCGGTAGACAGATGTTCCCGGATCGGCTTTCCCCCCACGACCCGGTCCCCGGTGTATTCAAGCAGAAGGTCTAAGGCTCCCTGCATCATTCCGACGCAGTTGGCAATATTCATGGGAAACGCGGAAACGACGTTGTTCAGGAAGATTTCCCACGCTACGGAACCCTGAATGCCCCATTCCTTTGGTATCCGGGCATTATCGAAGTAGGTGGATGTATTCCGGTCGCCTTTGGCGCCGCATTTTACTTCGAACTTGCCGTGCGAAACACCCGGCCAGGGCTCGGGGACATATATCAAGGCAAAGCCTTCAATGCCCGACGCCGGATCCATGTTGCAGGCCAGGCAGTGAAGGTCGGCGATGCCGCTGTTGCTGGCCCAATGCTTCGTGCCGTTAATGATCCATTCGTCGCCCTGAAGCTCCGCCTTGGTCCGGATCAACCTGGCGTCGTTCAGGTGATTTTCAATATCGCACGCGGACTGGACTTCGCTCATGTTAAAGCAGGCAAAACGGAGTTTGTCCTCTATGAATATCGGCGCGAATTTATCCAGAACCGTTTTTCCCCAATCCTTGACGGATGGAAACATAAGATAGGCCATGGTCGCGGGAACAAGGCCCCAGTCGACGCAGGCGGATGCCAGGCTTATGCCGTAATCGGCCCGCGCCAGCTGTTCCTGCTTCAATGACGCCGAAACCAGGGACAGCGCTTCGTTCCCGCCGTAATCACGCGGGATCACCGTTCTTTGGAATCCGAGATCAACCTGCAGTTTCTTCAGGATCGGCTCGACGATTTCCTCATGCGTTTCATCTTCGTCGATTTTGTATCTCAACGGCATGATCTCTTTGTCGACAAAGTCGGCGACAACTTTTTGGATCATTCTCTGCTCTTCATTCACGAAGCATTCAGGGTACTGCAGTTTGTACCACTGCGAATTTTGATTCAGCATGGCGCTCTCTCCCGGATAAGTTGTGCAGTTATATTGGCCTGTGTTATATCATCTTTTATTCTTTTTCGATTGGTTATAATGCATTTATGATTTTTGACACGCACTGCCATGCTTATTGGAAGGGGCTTGAAAACAGGCATTCTGCCGTAAAGGCCAGGATGGATTCCGAAAGAGTCATGCGGTCGGTCCAGATCGGTACCGAATGGGACACGAGTCATAAGGCGCTTTCCCTTGCGCGCAAATGGGGCGACGATACCTGGTGTACGGCGGCCATGCATCCGACTTCCTGCCAAAATCTGCCCGTCGAAGCGGCGTTGGAATGGACGGCGCGGCTGAAACCCTTTATTCAGGACAACCGCGACAAGATTGTGGCAATTGGAGAGACGGGACTGGATTATTATCACCTAACAAAGGGGAATGAAGAGGGCCAGAAACGGACGCAGCGCGCTTTTTTCATCGCCCACGCGAATCTTGCGGCGGAACTCGATCTGCCCCTGGTAATTCATACGCGCGACGCTGCGTCCGATACTCTCGATCTTGCCGGGGAATGCAACATGCGCAGGCTCGTAATTCATTGTTTCAGCGAAAACAGGTCTTTCGCGGAAGAGCTGCTGGCATGGTCGGACGACGCCTATTTTTCCTTTTCCGGGATCCTGACTTATAAACAGGCCGTGACGGTGCAGGATGCGGCGCGCTCCCTGCGGCTGGATCGGATCCTGGTGGAAACGGATGCGCCGTTTCTGGTGCCGAGATCCGTTTCCGACCGCTTCAAGTTGAACGAACCCGCCTGCACGCGCTATGTGTTGGATTGCCTGAAGGAGTTGCGTCCCGAGCCATCGGAAGTTGTCGAACAGACCGTCTGGGAAAATTCGAACCGGTTCTTCGGTATTTCTGACTAATAAACCTGGACACCCATTGTTTAATGTATCAATGGGTGATCACCCAGAGAGACAGGTGGAATCCTCCGGAGGAACATAATCCGTTATATACTTGGACGCGAGTTGCCGCAATCTGTCTTCGATCCAGGCTTTACGGTGAGAGAAATCGCGGCCGGAATATGGGTCATACCCGCTGAGGAAAGCACGGCGGACGCACCGGGTCGTGCAATGGTAGACACCGATTTCTCCATCCCGGACATATTGCTTTCTTGGCAGTGCCATTGTTTACCTCCTTTAACACTACTAATGGCAAACTGGTGGGCAGAGCCAAAAAAATATGAAAAAAAATGGGTTTCCAGATTTCTCTCCTAGCCTATTGAATTCGATAACAACAGGATCTACGATTATTTTATGTATCTTCCGTTATTTATAGGATTGCTATCCATTTTAGGATCGGTATTCGTCGTAGAGCCCGAATATCCGATGGATGCTGTTGCGGGAGGTACGGTGGTCGCCGCGGTCACAAGTGTCAACGGTGCAGTTCAGAACGTCGACCTGCTTTATTCGGATCCGCCTTTCGCAGATCCCGCCGAATCTGCGCTTGCCCGCTGGCGTTTCGAATCCAAAGGCACCCGGGAAACACTCGTGATCGTCCATTTCCGCTATTCACAAATTTACCTGTTGGGCCCGGCGAAACAGGAAATCCCGCAGCGCAAACACCCGGAGTCCCTGCCCTACCCAAGATACATTGTTCAACCTCCCTACCCCGTCAATTTAATCGGCCAGGCGAGCGTAGTTTTTTACCTGGACATAACGGAAAGGGGAACCGTTTCCAATGTACGCGTCGTACGAACTTCAGGAGACCTCACGGCCGGCATAGATACCGTGAAAAAGTGGGAGTTTTTACCCGCACATGACGCGTCCGGGAAAAATGTACCGTCCAATGCCTATGTTGTCATTGCTTTTCGCCCGCCCGTCACCGAGCCGGCACCCGAGCCTTGAGAATCGGCGTACAAACGTTCTATAAGTGGGTAACGGAAGGGAAAAGGGGTAAATCTCACTTTACACTGTTTTATCCTGAAGGTGTAAACCTAACCGGGTACCAGCAACACTTTCAGCGATTCCTTCCGGGACGCTTTCTGAAACGCCTGCGGCGCCCGGCTGAGAGGAAAGCGATCCGAGATCATTGATTCGATATCTATTTTTCCGGATCGCAGCAATGAAAGCGCCGGCGGAAAAGGACCGCACCGGGAACCGATCAAATTGATTTCATTAACCACGACCTGCGCCGTGTCTATGAACGACGAGTCATGAACGGTGGATTTTAACAGAACCGTACCCCGGGGCATTGTCATCGTGACGGCAGGGGGTAATCCTTTCGATGATCCCGTTGCTTCTACAATCCAACGATAGGCGGCCTGCGGCGCCTGTTTGGCTACGCGACGGGTCTGAATCCCCCGAGTCTCGGCGACGGCAAGCTTTTCCCGGTGCTTCCCGTACAGATGCACTTCCAGGCTGTTAGCCTTCAGCACTTGGGCAATCAGCAGTCCCAGCTTCCCGTCGCCCAGAACCGCCACGACACTTCCCGCGGGAATACGGACCTGTTCGAGGATTTCGCAGGCCGCCGCCAGAGGCTCCACGAATGTGGCGCTTTCGTCCGGGATCGATTTCGGAACTACGTGCAGATTTTTATCCGGTAGTGTGAAATACTCACTGAACGCTCCGGAATGCCCTTCGATTCCCAAAACCGACCGGTTGGGGCAGTGCCGGTGCATTCCCATCCGGCAATAGTCGCAATCTCCGCAGGCCAGGTTGATTTCTCCGACGACGCGACGGCCGGCGAGGGACCGGTTGTCCGATTCCAGGACCTCTCCGACAAATTCATGGCCCGGAGTTCCGCGAAAGTTATAGTACCCCCGCTGCAGCTCCAGATCGGTATTGCAGATACCTGCGCATAACAACCGGATGAGCGCGTGACCTCTGCGCCTTTTCGGCATCCTGCGGTTTATAACGGCCACCTTTCCTTTTTCAAGATGAACGCAAAGCATAAAATTCCTTAAATCAAGTTGTCTTTGTTTCAGCTCCGGATTCCATTATATATCTCTACTATATATTCCCGGATATTTCTTCCGGAACCGGCATGTTTGAAATAAAGGCGCAGGAACTTGTTGTTTTAATAGAAAGTTTGTCCCTGTACTATATTTAAAGGACCAGCGTATGAAACATCGATTCCCGGAGGATACAATGGAAGATTTAAAAAATCGTAAATGCGAGGCGTGTCGCGCCGGAGCGCCCAAGGTAACGGATGCTGAAATTGAAAAATTCAAACCCGCCATTCCCGAGTGGGGAATCCTGGATATTGACGGAGTCAAGCGACTGGTTCGGGTTTTTAAATTCAAGAACTTTAAAGAGGCGCTTCTTTTCACCGAGAAAGTCGGTGCAATTGCGGAAGAGGAAGGCCACCATCCTTCAATTTTGACAGAATGGGGAAAAGTTACCGTATCCTGGTGGACGCATGCCATTAAAGGCCTGCACGTCAATGACTTCATCATGGCTTCGAAGACGGACGCTTTGTACGGATAATCAAAATATCCTATGGTTGCAGTGAACATGGAGAAGTGCAGGAGAAGGTATATATGGGAGATATGCTGAAGGGAAGAGTTGCGGTTGTTACCGGCGCCGGCAATGGACTGGGTCGCGCGGACGCAATCGGTTTCGCCGCCCAGGGCGCGAGTGTTGTTGTCAACGATCTGGGCACCTCACACGACGGGTTCGGAGCGTCTCACGATGATGCGGACCGGGTGGTCCGGCGGATCAGGGAGGGCGGAGGAGTTGCCGTTGCGAATTATGCCAGCGTTGCCGCTGAAGAAGGCGCCCGGTCCATCATTGAACAGGCCGTGGACGAATTCGGGCGTATCGATATTCTTGTTAATAATGCCGGGGTCATTCGTCATCAGGCCATAGATTCCATTGTAAGCGAGGACTGGGATCTCATGGTTAAAACTCACCTGTACGGAATGATGTACTGCACCCGCGCCGCAGCCGGACATATGAAAAAACAGAAGTACGGCCGGATCCTCTGCACTTCATCCCATATCGGATTCGGTTTTGCGGGGCAGGCGGGCTATTCAACGGTCAAGGAGGGCATTGTCGGATTCGCGCGGACGGTTGCGCGGGAAATGGCGGAATTCGGAACGACCTGCAACATTCTTCGTCCCATAGCCGCCTGGCGCGGGATCGGGCCGGAGTTCAAGAATCCGAAGGTCGAGGTCCATCAGCCGGAAGACGTTGCCGCACTGGCGACCTACCTGGTCAGCGAGGCCGCCGACCATATTAACGGGTGCATTTTCGAAGTCTTCCACGGGCATGTCGGCATTTTTGTCGAGCCGCCGCCCATTGAGAAGATCCTGACCAAAGAAGGGCGGTGGACCCCTGAGGAGTTGACCGAAGCGATCCCGGCCGAGCTGACCACAGGACGCTCCCGGCAGGTTTTTCCTGAAACACTTCCGGACATGTTTCGAATAAAGTAGAGGCAAATCTTGTGTTGGGGATAAAACAGCCGGCGGTCGGCAGTCAGCAGTGCGCTGATTGGGATTCAAAATCCGATTGAGAAGCGAACAGAAGATTGTAGGGGCGAACCTTGTGTTCGCCCTCGGTTCGCCTATCGGGACAGAGTAAGTGCGAACCTTGTGTTCGTCCCCGGTGTATTCACACCTGCTCTGCAGGGTTGTCCTCGACGGTCGCTTCATCGACCAGCATGACGGGTATGCCGTCGCGAACGGGGTAAATACGACGGCACTTGACGCACTGAAGGCCGTTTCCGTCGGGAGTCGGTTGCACCTCCTCCTTGCATACGGGGCAGGCGAGAATTTCGAGCAGTTCCTTGTCGATTGCCATAAGTCTTCCTAACTAATATCGAATCCTTTTGTTTCGACCGGCTCCCGGCTTTGCCGGAGTATTCGGATTATCCCGATTTTGAGCCCATCGTAAATTTGTTCTCCGTTCCGGAAATAAGACGCCGGATATTCTGATGGTGCCTGATTATAATCAGCAATGCTCCCGCGCCTCCCCAGAAAAGCACCGACGCCGGGTATCCGTAGAGATAAGCCCAGAAAGGGAACAGGGCTGTCGCTGCAATGGAGGCGGCCGAAATATAGCGCGTCAGGACCAGGACTACAACAAACAGGACAAGCGTTGTTCCTACCGCCGGAGGACAGAGTGCCAGGAATGAGCCGCAGCCTGTGGCGACGCCTTTCCCCCCTTTGAATTTAAGCCAGAGCGGAAATATATGTCCTGCGATGGCCGCAAGTGCGGCTATCGCCTGCCAAGTAGGGTCCGCACCCAGCCAGCCGGCAATAGCTACGGCCAGGTATCCTTTCCCCGCATCGAAAATGAGCGTCAGGATGCCCGTGATGCGGCTTTTTCTAAAAACATTGGTGGCGCCGATGTTCCCGCTGCCGAAAGACCGGATGTCCTTGCCCCGGGAGAATTTCACAAGCAGAAAGCCGAACGGGATGGAGCCCAGCAGGTACGATATTATGGGGATTGCATATTCGTATGGCATCGTCTTTCAAATCCTTCGGCGTTTAATGTAGCGCAACGGTTTCCAGAACAGTATATACGGCACCGTCAGGCTTCAGTACGCTTTTATAAATGTTGAAGCGATCGGCGCGGAAGCCGCACTCCAGATCGCATCCTTTTGCCACGCTGTCCATGAGCGGTTTCAAATTTCCCCTTCCCTTGACCCTTCCCAATGTAAGATGCGGCCGGAACAGCCGGTTTTCAGTAGAGAATCCGAAATCGGCACAGACGGTTTCCACTTTTTCCTGCAGCCGTGAAAGAAAATCGGTATTCCCATGGATGCCGCACCAGATTATCCTGGGACTTTTCTCGCTCGGAAAGCTGCCCAGCCCGCATAGGCGGAGATCGAAGCCCGGCACCTGTCCGGAAATTTCGCTCAGAGATTTCGCCATTCCGGGAACGATTGCCGGATCGATTTCTCCCAGGAACTTCAATGTAAGATGGATCGAAGGAATTTTCGTCCAGCGCACCTCCGCCGAGGATGATTTGAGATGCCGCTGCATTCGTTCAAGGATTTGCAGACACGATTCGGGGATCGGGATTGCAATAAATGTTCTCATGGTTCACCGTTCAGCGTTCACCGTTCCGGGTTAAGATCCTCCAATCTCTTTTTTCCAACGGAGAACCCTGAACGGGAAACGGTAATTTCTATTCCATTTTTTTCATGAGGAAACGCCGGAGCCAGGAAAGGGCAAGATAGGTGGAGCGTTCCCTTATGGACTCCCTGTCTCCCGGCATGATTCGATGACGATTCAGTGTATTGGTTCCGTCCGATAATCCTATATAAACGAGACCGACCGGTTTTTCCGAAGACCCCCCGCCGGGTCCCGCAATTCCTGTGATGGACAAGCCGATGGACGCATGCAGGACTTTCCGGACCCCGATCGCCAGAGCTTCCGCGACTTCGGCGCTGACCGCTCCGTGTGCCTGGATCAGGTCTGCCGGTACGCCGCACAGCTCGGTTTTGGCCGCATCGCTGTAGCATTGAATGCCGCCCGTAAAATAGTCAGAGCTGCCTGGAACGCGGGTTATATGCATTCCAAGCATTCCGGCGGTGCAGGATTCCGCCACCGCAACTGTATTTCGAGATTCACTCAGCATACGGCCCACGACTTCTTCCATCGATTCATCCCGCGTGGAAAAAATTGAGGATCCTATTTTCTCCTGAATTCTGGAGGCAAGTTCGTCGAGGTCTTCACTGCCGGATCCTTGCTGTGTCCAGCAGTAAAGGCGCACGGAGATATGTTTGGTGCCCGCCAGTATCGTGGTTTTTATCCGGGGATAGGCGGTATAAATGGGGGCGAGTTGCGTGTCCAGCTCCGATTCGGTCATGCCTGTTATGTAAAAGGACCTGGTTTCCAGCCGTGTTTTCCCGCCCAGTTTGAGAATACGGGGAAGGACGTGGTTCTCGAAAACCGATTTGAGTTCCCTGGGTGGGCCGGGAAGCAGAACAATGGCGCGGTTTTTCTCCTCAATCCACATTCCCGGCGCGGTTCCCATCCGGTTTTCCAAAATGTCGGCTCCCCGGATGATTTCCGCCTGACGTTCGTTGTTCGGGGACATTTTAAAGCCGCGGGAACCGAATTTCCGGCGTAAGTCTTCCAGTATTTCGGGATCCTTGACGAGCGGACGATTGAGGGCCCCGGCTACGGCTGCTCGTGTCATGTCGTCCATGGTCGGCCCCAAACCGCCGCTGAAAAGGATCAGTTCGGAACGCTCAAGCGCCTGGCGCAGGAGTCCCTCGATCTCTTTTTGATCATCTCCGACAATAGTCTTCAGATGAACTTCAAATCCGGCTTCGTTTAATTCATGCGTCAGGTATAGAGAGTTGGTATCGCTGCTGTCAGGAGTCAGCAGTTCAGAGCCGACGGCTATAATTTCCGCTTTCATGAAATCCCCGATTAGTTAATAATAACAATTATATTCAATACTTAATGATATTCGTTAAAGTAAAAAATTAAAGTATTGCCCTATACGTTTGCCGGCGAATTGTCCTCCTTGATTCCTGTCCCGGTACTCCGAAGCTCCAATTCCCGGGCGGTGTCCGGAACGGGCCGGCGTTACATTATTCTTCCGGATCCTGCATCGAGTTTTCCTCGCGGCTGTCGTCCTCGTCCGGTACAGGGACGCGATATTCCCCGGAAATCCATTTTCCCAGATCGATGAGCTTACAGCGTTCGCTGCAGAAAGGCCTGTAAGGCTGTTTCGGATCCTCTATTTTTTTGCCGCAGTGCGGGCATTTCATAAACGAGTGCCTCAACTGTAGAAATTTCTCAATGGGGACCGCTTTCCGTACCGGCCGGTTCGTATTACTTTTGTCTTACAATCCTGCCGAGGAGGTCGTGCTCAAGCGCCCGGGTAATCTCAGCAGTGTAAAAATTGCCGCTTTTCACATTTTCGATTTCGGAATCGTTTATCAGACAGATTCCGTCTATTTCCGGCGCCTGCGATTCCAGCCGGCCCTGCAGCAACAGGTCGCTTTCCTGCGACAGCCCCTCGATGAGAATCGGCAGCTTTTGTCCTGTTAAGAGGCGGTTCTTTCTTGCCGAAGCGGCCCTCTGCTGTTCCATAATAATCCGGCGGCGATGCTCGGCCGTTCGGGCCGGGATTTTCGGATGTATTCCACAGGCTATCGTATCCTCTTCATCCGAATATGTGAAGACTCCCAGGCGGTCAAATTCCATTTCCCTGCAGAAATCCTTCAGTTCAATGAAGTCGGCCTTTGTTTCGCCCGGGAACCCGACAATCATGGTGGTTCGGAAGGTCACGCCGGGAATCTTTTCGCGGATATGGTTTATTAGGCGTGTGAGGCTTTTGCGGTTCCCGCCGCGCTTCATGGCTTTCAGTATCCTTTCACTTGCGTGCTGCAGCGGCATGTCGACGTATTTGCATATCTTTTCGCTGGAGTTTATTGCGTCGATAAGCCGGTCGCTGAAAAGGTTCGGGTATACGTATAAAACCCGGATCCAGCGCAGGCGTTTGATGCCGGAGAGAGCTTCCAGCAAAGAAGCCAGACCGTCCTGCATTCCGAGATCCGTACCGTAGCTCGTCGTGTCCTGGGAGATCATGATGATTTCCTTCACGCCCTGAGCTGCGAGCCGGGTTGCCTCTTGTACAAGCGAAGGAATGGTGCGGCTTCGGTAACGGCCCCGGATTTTAGGGATGACGCAGAACGCGCAGGTGTGGTCGCATCCTTCGGAAATTTTCATATAGGCCGAATAACGGGGTCCGATCAAAGCGCGCGGGGTCGTGTGGTCGTAAAGATAAAGGTCCGCGCCGCTGCGCCCGTAGGAATCCGGCGGATCGATCGGTTCGCCGGATACGACACGCACGATTTCTTCGATTTGATTCACGCCGATGATGGCGTCCACTTCAGGCATGTCGGAACGGATCTCGTTCGCGTACCGTTCGGCCAGACAACCGGCGACGATGAGTTTCCTGCATGTACCGGTTTCTTTCAGGTTTGCCGCTTCGAGAATGGTTTCGATGGATTCTTTCCTGGAGGCTTCAATGAAACTGCAGGTATTGACGACAAGAATCTCCGCCTCTTTGGGATCGGCCGTTATCGTGTGTCCCTTTTTTTCGAGAAGGCCGATCATAACCTCGCTGTCCACGAGGTTTTTAGGGCAGCCCAGACTGATGAATCCGATCTTCGCCAAACGAACGCTCCTTTCGGAGATTGAATAGTAAATACCCTGATCCATTGTATCAAGAAGATAAAAACGGGAATTCATTCCTCCTATCTGCGTATTGTATGGCAGCTTTCACGAGAACCGGTCCCAGGTATAAGAAATGATCGTGTTTTGGAAAACAATTATTTATCCGCCGTTAAAAACTCGAGTGTATAGTAGGATCAGTTAAGGACGAGTCCATGAACAGAGCAACATTAATGATCCTGATCTGCGGTCTTCCGATAGTCGGTTTTGTATTGTTGCATATTTACCCTTACGATCTTTCAGGAGAAGAAGCCGAAGAAAAATACTATATCGAATACCGGCTTCCCGGGGAAATGCTTCCGATTTTCTACCGGGATGAATACAACATAAAATTTTGGGGAATCGAAAAACTACATCCATTCGATTCCAGAAAATACGGAAAAGTCTTTCATCGACTGGTCGAATCTAACGTAATTCAGGCAGACCGGGTGGTACATCCGTCCAAGCCCAAACGAGATGTTCTTCTGAAATTACATACAGATCGCTACCTGAAAAGCCTCGAAATCAGCGGAAACCTTGCTCGAATCGCGGAAGTGTTTCCGCTGAGATATCTCCCGTGGAGGCTTCTGCATACCAGGATTCTCAACCCTATGCTCTATGCCACCGGCGGTACGATTCTGGCAGCCAGAGCGGCACTGGAAAGGGGCTGGGCAATCAATCTTGGAGGCGGATTTCATCATGCCTCCGCCGATAATGGCGGCGGTTTTTGTTTCTATGACGATATAGCTTTAGGAGTAAAGATCTTAAGAAGCGGCAGTCTGAATCCAATAAAGATTTATGATAGTCGATCTGGATGCCCATCAGGGCAACGGGTACGAGAAGGATTTCCTGAAAGACGATTCGATTTACATACTGGATATGTACAACGCAGATATTTATCCGAATGATATTAAAGCAAAGCTTTCGATCGACAGGAACATCGAGCTAAGAAGCGGAATCGGCGATTCCGATTACCTTGATCGGTTAGCGAAGGAACTGGAACAGGCATTTGGAGATTTTGCACCGGATCTGATTATCTACAACGCCGGTACGGATATTATGGCGGGTGATCCTCTCGGTGGAATGAACATATCAGAGCAGGGAATCATTCAACGGGATGAAATGGTTTTCAGGAAGGCTTTATTGGAAAAGGTGCCGATTGTCATGCTGTTATCCGGCGGATACCGGAAAGAAAATGCCGCGGTAATCGCAAAATCGATCGAAAATATTTTAAGAATAATTCTGGTTATGTAATGCAATAGAATGCCGACAATAATCAGCCATCCTGCAATTCCATTAACCGCCGCGCTTATCGGCGGACCCAGACTGGTTTCAGCCCGCCTGCTCGCTGCTGCGGCAGTCGCTTCAATCCTGCCGGACGCGGACGCCATCGGGTTCTATTTCGGTATTCCGTATGGGCACACCATGGGACACCGGGGATTCTCACACTCCATCGTCTTCGCTCTTGTCATCGGTTTGCTGGGAGCGCTTTTGGCGTCGCGGCTCCATGCGCGCCGGTCCAGCGCATTTCTGGTTTTATTTATGTCAGTTCTCTCCCACGGTCTCCTGGACGCAATGACAAGCGGCGGACTGGGCATTGCATTTTTCAGCCCCTTCAGCAATGAACGATATTTCCTGCCGTGGCGGATCATTCAAGTATCTCCATTGTCCTTAGAACGTTTCATAAGCTTGCGTGGATGGGACGTATTAAAGTCGGAGTTTGCGTGGATTTGGATTCCGTCTCTCGCCATCGGTTGTTTCGGATTGTTATGCAGGTTATTGTATCGGGGTTTTGCTAAAAGACGAAACAGGCAGTACCTGTAACGCCCGCTGCTTTTAATGCCTCATCAGGTTGAGGGTGGAGGTAACCTCCGACACGCGATATATTTCCATTGCCAATCCACAGGGCGAAACTTAGAATACCGCAACCATACTTTAAATTTGAATCCCGGGAGAAACCTTATATGCAAACGGCGTGCCTGAACATCAAGACACAGCCCATACCCATACTTTTTGAAATCACGAGTCGCGTTGCGGCCGTCGATGAAGAGCTGGGGATTGTTTGGGTCCGGATGGATTTCGGGAAGAATTCCATGGGAGTCGGCCCGGAGGCGGACAAGCAGTCGCTCATCGTCCGGGAATACTTCAAGGTTTACGACGGCACGATTCACGCGGTTGAAGCATTCATGCTTGCCATGGCGCGCGAAACGCCCTCAGGCTGGGATTAGGAGACGCACGCGGTGGCATGGGCAAAAGAACTCAGGGGACAGTGGCCGCTCATTGCAGTGCTGTTTTTAATGCAGGTTTTCGCTTTCGGATTCCCCACTTTTGCCCTGCCGTTCATTTATTCCGGCGCGACTGAGGAATTCGGCTGGACGAGGCAGGAAGCGGTTCTTCTTACTTCCTTCAAGTTTTATGTTTCCGCGGTGGCCGCTTTGTTTGTGGGCCGTCTTCTCGACGTTTTCAATCCCAAGTATGTCATTGCGGTGTCCGCTTTGCTTGGAGCATCGGCCATGGCTGGTTTTATGGCGGCCGACAGGCTGCCGGTCTACTACGCGCTGGGTGTTCTTTTAGGCTTAAACGGCACGGGAATGGCCGTATCCGTTAATCTTGTCGTCAGCCGTTCCTTTGAAAAATCGACCGGGACAATGCTCGGCCTGGTGCTATCGGGAACAAGCGTAGCCGGTATGATTCTGCCCATGCTGATGGCGCCCTTGATGGTCGGCATCGGATGGCGTCCGGCCATGGCCGTTTTAAGCTGCGGTATATGGATTTTCGCGCTTCCCGCCTGGCTGATTTTATCGCGCAGTGGAAGCCTGATTCATGCGCGGCTGCAGAAACAGTCCGTCAGCGCATCGAAAAGCGGGATGTGGAGTCATTTAAAAAGGCTTTCGGCAACGCGCGATTTCTGGCTCATATTCATTGGTGTTTTCCTGGTGATGGGAGTCGATCAAGCCTTATTGCAGAACCAGGTCCTGTTTCTTGAATCCGAAAAGGGCCTGACCCTGGAAATGGTCGCATGGGGAGCCGCTCTTCTTGCCGGTGTGGGGATACTGGCAAAAATCCTTTTCGGACTGCTTTTCGACTGGTTGTCCATTCTGGGAATTATTGTCTGCTATCTGCTGCTGTGCTTATCCGTCGGGCTGTCCTTTACAGTAGGCGGCGTAGCGACGATGCTGATGTTCATGACGGTGCGCGGAATCGCGCACGGTGGCCTGATCATTGCCGGGACCGTTTTATTGAAGCATCGGTACGGGATTCAAAACCTGGGCCTCAATCTGGGAATTTTCATGCTGGCCACGAGCATCGGATTCGGATTTTGCCCTTCATTCATGGCGGGTATGGCGGACAAATCCGGCACCTACTCCAGTGCATTCGCTCTGGGCACAGCGGCGGTGTTTGTCGCGGCCATCCTGCTTTTCCCGGTATGGTACGGTAATAGAGAACGGAGCAAAGCATAATAAGACCGGAATCATCCGGTTTCGACAGCGAACGCTTTCATTTCACGGGATTCCTCGGCCATGGATACAATCTTATTGCTTTTCGTTGTCGCCACTCTGGTATTTATTGTTACATCTTCTACCCATAGTATTCGCAAGTCGAAAAAGAACCTGAAGCAGCGAATCATTCGATCCTGGGGAAAACCGCCGGCAGGCAAATACGACCCCGGAGATTTTGAGTCCATTTCCAGTTGTTTCAGGAACTATAAGAAAGCCGAATCGGCCCCATTTTTCATTGATGACATTACCTGGCGGGACCTGGAAATTGATGATCTGTTTAAGCGGTTGAACGGAACCGAAACTACCGCTGGCGAAGAATTTCTTTACCGAATGCTACGGCAGCCTTCCTTCGATCCGGCTGAACTGGAATCCAGGCGGGCATGGATCGAGTTTTTTCGGAAAAACGGGGAAGAGCGTTTAAAGATTCAAATCATTCTTGCCAAAATGGGTAAAAAGCGGCATGTAAACGTCTCGGATTATTTCCTCGACAATGAGCCGCCACAGAAATGGAAGACAAACGTTTACAGATTGCTTGCGGCGACAGCGCTTCTGTCTCCCTTAACGCTTCTTTTCCATGTCGGTCTTGGATCGCTCCTGATTTTTTTCTCATTTTCAACCAATATTTTCGTCCATTGCAGGAAAAGCCTGGAGATTGAGTCCGACCTTTCGGCATTTACCTATATTGTCAAACTGGTTCATTGTGTAAGAAGGCTCCTCGGCGCGGAGCTGGCTGCTTTACCCTACGGAGATATCAGGCGAACGCTCCAGGCTCAGTACAATAAGGTCCGAAAAATCGGGTGGCGTGGATTTTTTTTACTTATTCCCCGAACCGGATATATCACGGATATCGTATATGAATTCGTAAGGATGATCCTGCTGAAAGAAATAATCGATTGCGAGTATCTCCGCAATGCCGTGTTCAAGCACCGGAAAGAGTTGTTGGAGATTTGCAACACGGTCGGGCTTATCGATTGCCTTATCTGTATTGCATCCTTCCGGGAAAGCGTTCCCTACTATTGCGAACCCGGTTTGGAAAGGTGCCAGTCCGATTCGTCCCTGCACCTGGATTTCGATGAAATCTACCATCCTATGATCGAAAATCCGGTCGCGAACTCGCTTGCAATAGATCGGTCCGTTCTGGTGACGGGGTCTAATGCATCCGGCAAATCCACATTTCTAAAAACAATCGCCGTCAACTCCATACTCGCGCAATCTTTTCATACATGCCTGGCCCGCAAATTCCTTTCCCCTTTGTGCTCTGTTTTCACCTCCATGGCGCTGCGGGACAACATAAGAGACGGCGAAAGCTATTTCATTGCGGAAATAAAGTCTATAAAAAGAATATTGGATTTTCTAAATGACCGTGTGCCCTGCCTCTGTTTGATTGACGAAGTATTACGCGGTACCAATACCGTCGAAAGAATTGCAGCATCTTCGGAGGTTCTTCTGCAGATGTCCGGAAAGAATTGTCTGTGTATCGCGGCGTCCCACGACATCGAGCTGACTTTCATTCTGGAGGAGAGCTATCGGAATGTTCATTTCCAGGAATCCATTACGGATGACGGGATCGTTTTCGACTATAAGCTTTATGAAGGCAGGGCTTCGAGCCGGAACGCCATCAAACTGCTGGGACTGATGGGATACGACAGTGAGATAGTGGACGAAGCGAAAAAGAGAGCCGACCGTTTTGCCGATCACGGCAGCTGGACTTCTTAACCCGACAATGATCCGCGGAGGGATTGGAGCAGGCGTTCCGCTTCCATAGTGCGGGGAGTATGCTGCGGTCCGAAACGGGTGGTGTTGTACAGGCGTGTCAGCGCGAACAGGGGCGTTCCGGCCGGGTGATCGGAAAGAGTCTGTGCAAATTCCATGGGAGTTTGATCCGGGGCACGCACCATTCCATGTTTCGAAAGCATCTCCAAAGCTTCTGTATAGAAACTCTCCGCATAGAGTTTCGGCCTGTTTCGGTAAAGGACGGGACGCATGCGCTTAAGGATTTGCTTGCGTAAAGGCCTGATCAGAAATGCCATTACTATGAAGAGGATTATCACCCCGGGCCAGACCTTTGCAGGTCCGTGTGTCTCCTTCGTAGAAAAAATCCATAGCATCCCTTTACGGCTTTTATCAAACGCGCGCGCGGCCAAATCCCTTATGGAATCCCGTATTTTTGCTGACGTGGAATAAATGGTGGCAATCACATTGTACTGCCTGGAGTAATCGTAATTCACAACTCTTTCCCACCACCAGAGATCGACAGTGTTCGCCATATCGATCCAGAATTGAGCGAATGCCGATCTGGGGTGTTGCCGCTGCACAGGGGTGGGATCGAACTCCGTCCAGCCGTATGGCGGGAGATACGCCTCCACCCAGCTGTGGGCATGATACTGGCGAACGATCCAGCTGTCTCCGATCCTGTTGTATTCACCGATGCGGAATCCGTTTACGAGCCGCGATGGAATTCCCGCGTACCGAAGCATAATCGCCAGTGCGGAGGCAAAGTATTCGCAGTGTCCCTGCCGGGTTTCGAACAGAAACACCGAGAGGGGGTCCTTCGATCCCGGGGTTCCTTTAAGTTCGAGGCTGTACGCATATCGTTCCCGGAGATACTGTTCCAGGATTCTGGCTTTTTCGTAGTTGCCGCCGGCCGAAGCGGTTACCTGTTTGGTAAGTTCTTCTATCCTGCCGTCAAGGGGCGGTATCTGGAGGCAGGTTTCAAGGATACCGGCGGGTATGGAGCCGGTATCGTAAATTAACTCCGGATTCGGACGACTCCAATCGGAAATTACATCATATCTTCGTTTGGTCTGTTCCGGAGAATTCACATAAAGATTATCCGCGGAATCCCGTGAAAGAGATCCCGCATCCCTCGAAACGGCCAGTGCTTTTCGGGCCGCGAAAACGACATTGGCGGATAATGATTCAATAAAAAAAGACTGTTGCAGCCAGTCGGTTCCAAGAGCGGATTCTTCCAGTTTGAAATACCGTCCCTGGGTGGGAACGGGGTGCCGCACGGGATCGCTGCGTTTCCAGGCGCGGCCGTCGTAATAGTCGAACGCCAGCCCCCTCCATTTCAAATCTTCCGGCAACAGGGAGGGCGGTTTGGATAGCTGTACCCTCATGACAACGGCATCGGATTGTTTGACGGTTCCTATTCGTCCCAGTTCCACACTGTCGGAGAATCCGCTTACAAATTGCGTTTTTCCTGAAGGCTGCCGGTTGTATCCGGATCCGGAGCGGGGCAATAGAAGGAACAGAGGTAGGGCGACAACGAGAATCAACAGTGTTATCCCGAAGGAAATGGCGGAAAGGAGCCGTGTGGGGAAGGGAGAAAAAAGCTCCGGGCCGGATTCATTCCTGCTTCTGAGCGCGACAAACGGATGAATTCTGATTCTTTTCTGGATAGCGCTATGGCTCAGGCGCATTTCAAAAAGAATGAAGGTATGGATGCCGGAGAACAGGAAAATTAAAAAACAGATTCCGAATAGGAAGTGAATCTTCATTGAGGACGCGGCCAGCAGCAGGGTAAAACTCGACAGGTAGAGAAAGAAATAATCCCGGTTTTTCGACAATGTAAGAAGTTTGACAATCGATGTGAAAAGGACCAGATGGATGACGGAAACCATGAAGGAGCGGGAGAGCAGTGTGAAATCCACTATGAAAAAAAGAAAGCATAAAATGCTGACGCAGTTCAGGGACCAATTTGGGATTTGTTCGCGCAACCGGGCCGTATCAATAAACCAGCCGGCGATAAATGCGACGGCGAATAACGCAACAGGCAGCCAATGAATCATTCCGGTTGCCGCGGCGGCTGCAAAGCCGGCGCCGATCATAAAATAGGAAGAAATCTTAAAGTTCTGTTCGAAGGTCATAGCTCCTTAAAACGGATCGTATGGGACGATCGCCGGATCGACAGCGGGAAGGCTTCCCGTTCGTTCGAGGTAAGAATGATTTTAAATATTTTATCGGAGAAGATCTGTTTCAGTGCCTGGTGGTCCGGAATTCCGGGGAAGCTTTGGACGTACCAGGAAGACGAATAGGGATTCAGATCAGGCGTGGACCGGGAATATTCCACCGTGGCCAGAAAGCGGAGTATCCGGTACAAATGGTCTCTGCCTGTACCGCGGGGTATATGGGAATGGGGCGTCAGGAACTCCATTTCCGCGCCCAGGTCGATGAAATGCGCGGCGATGCTGGCTGCGAGAGAGACGGCCTTCTCAAATTCCTCCCAGTAGCCTTCTTTAGCCTGTTTGCCGGTTCGCGTATCCAGGATCAGGCAGAATTTGCATTCTTCCTCCCGGGTAAATTCCCGCGCCATCATTTCTCTCGTTTTCGCCGTTGCTTTCCAATCGATAATACGGATGTTCTCCCCTTCCCTGTAGGGGCGTATTGAAAAAAGGTTTTCCCCCTGTCCTTTCTGCATGCCCTCCAATAATCCCGGAAGAAAGGGGAGCCGGTGGAAGTATGTGGATATATTCCTTACGAACGGGTACACGAGAACCTCGCCCCTGTCCCCGATGCGTTCGCTGTGCCGGAAGAGGCCGAAGGGGAACCGGGTTGTTGCCCGAAATTCCTCCATCCTGAATAATCCCCTGCGTGGAAAGGACTGAATGGTCAGTTCCGAATGGGTTTCTCCCGGACGAAGAACCGGGAAGTATGCAAAAGGATGCAATCCGCGATAAAGGCCGGAATCGGGATTGCTGCCGTTTCCGGTGTCTCTCCCGGCGCGTTTCCTGAAGCGGATAAACCCCGCTGGAGCCGATTTTTCCCGGGAATCTTCAATGCAAATTGAAAAGGAGGGGAAGATGCGCCTGGTGTTTGTTGCGGACACCTTCACGGGAACCCTGTCTCCTTCAAAGACTCTCTCGGGAACCTGGATAGACAGCGAAACGTGTTTCAGACTGTTTCTTGCCACCACGCTGGAAACGACAAATGCGGAAATCATGGTCGCAAGAATTACAAAAAGCAGATTGTTCGATGAATTTATCGCCGCGAGAGACAGAAGGACGACCATTAGAAGATGCAGAAGACCCGGCCGGGTGATGGCGAACGACAGAGGAAACAGCCTGTAAGAAGATTTTACGTTCATATGGATTGAAACCGCGGTGTTTTTGTTTTTACGTTTCGGCTCGAGGCTTCCGTTTTGATCCAGCGTCCTGCATTGCCGGGAACGGGCTAAAGCGGCACTGCGATATTTTTGAGTATCTCGTTGAGGATATCCTCCGCTTCTTCACTCTGTTTATAGGGGGAAACATATTTGGAGCTTACGATCACCCTATGAGCCAGGACCGGCAGGACAAGGTTTTTTATGTCATCCGGAATACAGAAATTACGGCCTTCAAAATGAGCAAGGGCCTGAGCCGCCCGACGAAGGGCAAGCGCTCCGCGGGGGCTGACGCCCACCTGCAGGAATTCGGATTGCCGGGTGGCTTCCACAATGGCCATGATGTAGTCGAGCAGGGAATCGTCGACCCTGACTTCGTCGACAAGAGATTGCGATTCCAGGATTTCTTCCGCCTGCATGACGGGCTTCAGGTGATCCGGTTTCCGGGACCGGTTCTGGGTGCGAAGAATTTCTTTCTCGGCGTTATTTTCCGGGTATCCCATTTTAATGCGCAGGAGGAAACGGTCCAGCTGAGATTCCGGCAGAGGGTAGGTCCCGTGATGCTCGATGGGATTCTGCGTTGCGATTACCATGAAAGGTCGCGGCAGAGCGTGGGTACGGTTGTCGACGCTGACGTTGCCTTCACTCATGGCCTCGAGAAGCGCGCTCTGGGTTTTCGGAGTCGTACGGTTCATCTCGTCGGCCAGGATGATGTTGTGAAATATCGGCCCCTTTCGGAAATCGAAGGACTGGTTCGCCTGATTGAATATGGATACCCCCAGAATGTCGGAAGGGAGCAGATCGCTCGTGAACTGTATCCTTCGGAAGGAGCAGTTCAAAACCCGGGCGATAGTATGGGCCAGCGTGGTTTTCCCGACGCCGGGCACATCCTCGATAAGCAGGTGCCCTTCCGCGAGCAGGCATACCAATGAAAGCTTAACCGCCTCGGGCTTTCCGCGGACAACCGTTTCCACAGCCCTGTGGAGCTGAAGTATTTTGGATTTCTGTTCAGCAGGTTCTGTCATACGGTCAACAGTATACTATCCTGATCCGCATTCTTACAGGATTTCGTAACCGGGAGACATGGGGTTAACGTTCAAACGTTCAATGTCTAACGTTCAACGTTCGAACGTTTAGTACTCTTTAAAACAGGTTTTTTTGATTGGTCGGAAGCGATATCTTGAAGTGCTCAAAGGCTTTGCGTGTTGCCATTCTGCCGCGGGGCGTTCTGTCGACAAAGCCTATCTGTATCAGGTAGGGTTCGTAGATGTCCTCGATGGCGTCGGCGTCTTCGCCGATAGCAGCGGCAAGGGCGCCCACTCCAACGGGACCACCGTTGTATTTTTCCAATATCGTAAGCATCAGTTTGCGGTCGATTTCATCGAACCCGTAGATGTCCACATCCATCATTTTCAGGGCATCCATTGCAACCGCGCGATTTATATGACCGTCGGCTTTGACTTCCGCATAATCGCGAACACGCCGGAGAAGCCTGTTGGCGATTCGCGGCGTACCACGGCTTCTGGAGCCGATTTCCAGCGCACCCTCGTCATCGATATCCACACCCAATGTCTGCGCGGACTGGCGGGCGATCACCTGCAGGTCCCGGGCGTTGTAAAATTCAAGGCGATGGATGATACCGAACCGGCCTCGCAACGGCGCTGTCAGAAGGCCGGCTCTTGTAGTGGCCCCCACTAATGTGAAAGGCGGCAGAGGCATTTTTATGCTCCGCGCCCCTGGACCCTCTCCGATAATGAAGTCGATGTAGTAGTCTTCCATGGCGGGATACAGGATTTCTTCGATGGAAGGATGCAGTCTGTGAATCTCGTCGATGAAAAGGATGTCGTTCGGTTTGAGGTTCGTCAGTATGGCGGCGAGGTCCCCGCGTTTCTCAATAACCGGTCCGCTGGTGGTGCGTATGTTCACATTCATTTCGTTTGCGATAATTGTCGCCAGAGTTGTTTTCCCCAATCCCGGCGGGCCGTAGAGAAGAACGTGGTCGAGGGCTTCCTGGCGATTGACGGCGGCGCGGATGCTGATTTCAATGTTGTCTTTAACTTTTTGCTGTCCGATGTATTGCTTCAAGGACTGCGGGCGCAGGCTCTGTTCGAATGATTTATCCTCGGATTGCGGAATCGGATTCAGGATCGTTGGATTGGATGGATATTTTGCCATGCGGTACCGTATCGTTTCCTGCATTACCCGGAGAGGCTCTGCAGTGTATTTTTAATGATGTCTTCAAAAGTCCGTTCGCATTGTTCGGAACGAAGAGCCGCTTTAAGGGCTTTTTCCGCGGCGGGGCGGGGATAGCCCAGGTTTACCAGAGCCGAAAGAACGTCTTCTTCAACGGCTCCGAAGACATGGACTTCCTTCGCTGCTTCGGCCTGGTCCGGCATAAGGAAAGGCGTTATCTGGTTCTTGAGTTCCAGTACCATCCGTTCCGCCGTTTTGCGGCCGACTCCCGGAATGGCCGTAAGTCGTGCGAGGTTGCCTTCTGAAATGGCGGCAGCGAGCTCCTCCACCTGTGCTCCGGAAAGAATTACCACGGCCAGCTTGGGGCCGATCCCGCTGATGGAGATGAGTTTGAGAAACAGGGTCTTCTCACGCTGCGTATGGAATCCGAACAGTGAAATGGCATCTTCGCGCACATGCGTATGAACATTCAAAGATACTTCCTTCCCTTCTTCGGGAAGCTCGTAAAACGTACTCAGCGGAATGGAAACTTCGTATCCGACCCCATTGATGTCGAGTATGATGGAATTGGGCTTCTTGCGGAAAAGGCGACCTTTCAAATATCCTATCATTTATTTCTCAGCCAAGTAACAACCATAAGTTTTTGTTTTACCCTATTTTAAATATGAATACTGACGCAGTTAAACTCATGTTCGCAAGTTGACAAGTTGGTAAGTTCACAGGTTCTGTTTGCAGGTTTAAGGTTACGTTTTCAAGTTCCGGATTTTAAAATCAATACCACGTCCATTCAGCGATTTGTCGAAATACCAGGCTATAAAACATTTATCCTGCAACCGGCCGCGTACCTCCGAATTTTTAACTTCGAACAGGTGAACAGAACCCGGGAACCTGCAACCTGCAAACCTGCAGACTGCCGACCGCAGCTATCTCGGCGTGGCGTCGGGCAAGCCTCCGTCGATGGGGAGGGTGGCTCCCGTTGTCGGAGTCTGACGTGTGACAAAAAAGAGAACGGCTTTTGCTACATGACGCGCCGTGATCCTTGCTTTGAGGAGGTTGCGGTTTCGATAATACTCCTCCAGGCCTTCGGCGCTCAATCCTCTCGCCGCCATTCTGTCGGGCCCGATCATTTCCCATAATCCCGATTTACGGTTCCCGTGCGAAAATACCGCGTCGGGAGAAACCATGTTTACGCGGACGTCGAATTCCGCAAATTCCTGGCTCGCGATCCGGGCCAGTTGATGGGCGGCTGCCTTGGTGGCGCTGTAGGCTCCGAAGCGGGCGCCCGGCGCAAACACGTTTTTCGTTGAAATTAATACTATGTCGCCGCCTGTACCCTGGAGCCTGAAATGACGGGCACATTGGGAAAGCATGCCGAGCACGCCTTCGACATTTATCGATGCAAGTTTTCGGAAAGTATCCGGGTTCATATCTTCGAGCGCGGAAACGTGCGCCATGCCCGCATTAAGAATTGCTATATCCACTCCGCCCCAGGTTCGGATCACCGACTCAAATCCTTCGGCAACAGATTGCCGATTGGTGATGTCCAGCGGGACGCCCAGTACCCTGGGACCGAATGTGTCCTCCAGTTCATCCACCAGCTCTTTCAGTCGGGATTCGTCCAGGTCCGACACGGCAACATGACACCCCTGTTCCAGAAGCTCCTGTGCAATGCCGGAGCCGATGGCGCCGGCCGCACCGGTGATTAAAGCCGTTTTCCGTTCAAGCGGGAGGGATGCGGATTTTTTCAGTTTGGAATGCTGGAGGGGTTTGTATTCCATGTCGAAAAGACTCTTTTCATCCAACCCGCGGTAGATTCCCATGGCGGCAATCTGCACCTTAACGGACAGGGTGTGTCGGGCGATGTCCCGGACGATAGTGGAGTCCACGACGTTTTTACCGATGCACGTCGCTCCCATTCCGGGGAGGAGAATGACTCTTGGCAGGGCATCCAGCCGTTTTACTCCTTCGGGCATCCTGTCTGCATTCCGGTCGACATAAGCATTATAACCTTCCATGTATTTCCGTACGGCTTCCGATATCTGCGATCGCAGTTTGCGGGGATCGTCGTATTCCGGATTCTCTATCCAAAGATAATAAGCCTTGGTCCGGATCAGGTGGTCCGATGTCAGGGGCGGTGTTGAAGCGATTTCCCGACCCTTTTCAGAATCCACCAGATTCAGGATATCCCTGTTTATCAAAGGTTGAACGATGGACGTGGCCCATGGCCGATCCTGGTCACCGGTCGGTTGGGCCAGAACTCCCCGGACGACGGGGGCAACCTGAAGATATCTTTTATCAGCAGTTTCCAAAGGTGTGGAAACATCCGGAACGCTTAAGAGGCGGGAGTGCTTCGACATATACTTCTCGGCCTTGCCGACAAGATCTATCGTTGCTTCATAAGATTCCTTTGCGGTTTCCCCCCATGTAACCAGTCCGTGCTGCATCAAAACAAGCGCGCCGGCGGACGGGCTGGAGTCCAGGGCGTCCGCAACGGCTTTTGCCAGCATGAAACCGGACGGGTAATACGGAAGCATCAGGACGGTGTCGCCCAGCGCTTCTTTTAGCCGGGTTTCCCCTTCTTTTTGATTTGAAATAGCCAGGATGGCGTCGGGATGCGTGTGGTCCACGAATTTTCCGGGAACGAATACATGCACGAGGGTTTCGATGGAAGGGGTCGCTGAGTTCGAATCCAGAAAATGAGTCCGGAATACATTCGCCATTTCCGCATCGGAAAGCGCCGGAAGGGAACGAAGATTTTTCAAATAATTGAGTTCGAGTCCCGTGTAGCCGTTCGGATTGGCGCAAGCCATGTTGTAGCCGGAGGCCTTGACGTATATGGCTTTGAACTCTTTTCCGAAAAGATCGGTGCAGACGGTTTTGACCGAGGAATTCCCCCCGCCGTGCAAAACCAGGTTTTCGTCCGAACCGATAAGAGACGCCGTATAAAGGCAGGCCGCCAGGTCCGGGCCGCACCTTTTCTTATATTCATCGATGAATTGTGATGCTTTGTCGTCAGACCAGCGGTTTTCCATGCTGCTCCCGTTGCAGGCACTTGCCTGCATAATTTCATAAGACCGTATTCCGGGTCTTTAACCCGCATTTCTCACAAGGCTTCTACTGCGGAGGCGTAAACGAACACATCTGCTGCATACCCAATGGATGCTCTGCATAAATTGGGTGCTCCCATCGGACTCCCCGACGTACTTAAAGTACGCCTTCAGGGCCCTCGGTCGCAAGCCTTGCATCCACATCCGTTTACACCTCCCCGCTACGAAACCTTTTGAGAAATGCGGATTAAGAGGATTTTCGCTTTAGAAGCAGGAAGCCGAATTGTGCAGGCCCGGTTTCCGCGGGAAGCCGGCCTCATGGCTTCCGCCAAACACTTATTTAACCCGCCGTAACCGCTAATTCAAGCCGGTTCAGCCGACCCGATCCGGTTACCGGGGAGTGATACGGTTCATTAACAGCGAAAATTACGGTTTACTCTTTAATTCCTTATAGATTTCGAGCGCCTCATCCGGTTTCATATTTTCGTGAACTACTTTCCTCACGGCTTGAATCATGGCTTCAGGCGCGTCTGATTGAAATATGTTGCGCCCCATGTCCACGCCCGCGGCTCCTTCCTGGACGGCATTGTACGCCATTGTCAGGGCTTCCAGCTCCGGGAGCTTTTTCCCTCCGGCCATGACGATAGGCACAGGGCAGGATGCGGTGACCGTTTCAAAACTCTCCGCAACATAGTAAGTTTTGACGAAATGGGCTCCCAGTTCGGCGCAGATCCGGCATGCCAAACGGAAATAACGGGCGTCCCGTGTCATATTTTTCCCGACTGCCGTCACTCCCAGAACCGGGATGCCGTATCGGTTGCCGGCATCGACGAGACGTGTCAGATTATTAATGGATTGGGTTTCGAATTCTCCGCCGATAAAGACCTGCACCGCCAGTGCCGAAACGTTTAAACGTATCGCGTCCTCCACGTCGACCGCGATCTGTTCGTTGGAAAGTTCCTTCAGAATGCTGGGACCGCCGCTGGCACGCAGCACGGTTCCCCTCGGTGCCGATGAGGGGATCGAAGATCTGAGCATGCCTCGCGTCAGCATGAGAGCATCCGCAAAAGGCAGGAGCGGAACGATATTTACGTCGACCCTTTCAAGGCCGGTCGTGGGTCCCTGAAAATAACCGTGATCGATGGCGAGCATGACGGTTCTGCCCGACTGGGGATGGAATATCCGGGCCAGACGGTTCTGCATTCCCCAATCCAGCGCGTTGGAGCCCTTAAGAAAGAACGGTTCGGCCTTTGCCGGAATGTTCACATGAAAATTTTTCGCATCACTCATATCGTCCCTGTCTGCCATCTGCGTGCTCCCTGCCTCCTCTATTTCCAGTATTGCCCCTATAAGATAACACTATGGTATATCAAGGTTTGCCTCAGGCATAGAAAAATGCGGGGCCGGGCTCTTAAAATTAGCTGCAAGTCCGATCTGCCGCCGGCGCATTCATTTTTTTGGAGCAATTGCGGGCGTCGACCCGGAGGACATTCCGGCACGCTATTATTCCGCAACGCTCGATACGGGATTGTGTATAATACAAAGTTCCACCGACCGGGACGGTATTCTGCGCCGGCTGCACGGAATACGACTTGCAACGGAGACCTGGAACGAGAAAGTCTCACCAGGTGCAGAAAAATCTTGCGGGAAATGCGGGCTAAATACAAACCGGGGAAAACATAAAAATGGAATCTTGGGACAAGCCGGGAGAAGAATGCGGTATTTTCAGTATTGTATCTCATCCTGAAGCGGCGAGAATTACTTATCTTGGTCTTTATGCGCTCCAGCATCGCGGGCAGGAATCCGCGGGAATTGTAAGTTCGAATCGTACGAAATTACACATCGAAAGGGGAATGGGATACGTTGCCGACCTCTTCAACGAATACCGATTGGAAAAGCTTCCGGGTGACTCTGCTCTGGGACACGTTCGGTATTCGACTTCCGGAGAAAGCGCTATATGGAATGCCCAGCCGATGCTGATCGATTGCTGGCGGGGGCCCGTAGCGCTGGCGCATAACGGGAATCTTACAAACGCGGCGCAGCTGAGGCGCGAACTGGAGCGGGACGGCGCGATTTTTCATTCGACCAGCGATACCGAAGTCGTATTGCATCTGATTTCACGCTCCAGAAGACGTACGACCCAGGAAGCTTTTGTGGAAGCCCTCCGAATGATACAGGGTGCATACTGCATGGTTCTGTTGACTCCCGAATACCTTCTTGCGGCCAGGGACCCCCACGGCTTTCGCCCCCTGACCCTTGGGAGGATCAAGGAATCCTACGTCGTGACTTCGGAAACATGTGCCCTTGATCTGATCAACGCGGAATATATCCGGGACATCGAGCCGGGAGAAGTTTTGGTGATAGAGGGGAACAGCCTGGAATACCAGCTGCCTTTGCCGAAGGAAAAACCGTCCTTCTGCGTCTTCGAACACATATACTTCAGCCGTCCCGACAGCCTTGTATTCGGCCGAACGGTAAATACGAGCCGCAGCGAAATGGGGAAAAACCTGGCAAGGGAACATGGCGTGGATGCGGATGTCGTTGTGCCGGTCCCGGATTCCGGCGTATCGGCGGCCATAGGGTATGCCCGGGAAAGCGGGATTCCCCTCGAGTTCGGGTTGATACGAAACCACTATGTCGGCAGAACTTTCATTGAGCCGAAGCAGTCTATCCGCAATTTCGGAGTCAAGATCAAACTCAATCCCGTACGTGAGATACTGCAGGGCAAACGCGTCATTCTGGTGGATGACTCCATTGTCCGCGGGACAACGAGCAAAAAAATCGTGCAGATTATCCGTTCTGCGGGAGCGCGGGAGATCCACGTCCGCATTACGGCTCCGCCTTTGATTGCTCCCTGTTATTACGGTATTGATATTCCCACGAAACGGGAACTGATCGCCTCCTCGAAGACGGTTGGGGAGATATGCGAATTCATAGGGGCGGATTCACTCGGCTATATGAGCCTTGAATCCATGCTGAAATCCGTAGACAACAGGAACCAGTACTGCTCGGCCTGTTTTACCGATATTTATCCTACGGATGTGGTCTTCGATGACAGGCAGCGCAAGCTTTTCGACGACACGGACGATCCGCCGCCCGCGGAAGCTGCCGATGCATAACACTGTATCGATGGAAACGTTTTCACCGCGGAAGCACAAAGAGGTTCGCGAACGTTCAACGATCTTTTTGTTTTTAACGTGGGACGTTTTAACCTGCAACGTGCAACGGCCTTAATCTTTAATCTTCAATTTTTCATCATTAGGTGATTTATGGACAATCGACGGCTTGCCATACTGCTTTCCGGTCGCGGATCAAATTTTCTTGCCATACATGAGGCGATAGGGAGAGGAGACCTGAATGCGGGGATCTGCTGCGTGATCAGCAATGTCGCGGATGCTGCCGGGCTCCGGAGCGCGCGTGAATTCGGATTGAACGCCGAATGCCTGCCGTCCAGGGGCGTGGACCGGGAAGACTACGACCGGCTGCTTGTTGAAAAACTTCAGTTGTACGATCCCGCACTTGTCTGCATGGCTGGATTCATGAGAATCCTGAGCCCCGTAATGATACGGGCGTTCCCGTTGCGCATACTCAATATACATCCGGCGTTGCTGCCTTCTTTCCCGGGCCTTCATGCACAGAGACAGGCATTGCAGTACGGAGTCAAAGTGTCCGGCTGCACGGTCCATTTCGCGGATGAAGGGGTGGATACAGGACCGATCATCCTGCAGCGGACGGTCGAAGTGCGGGAAGAGGACGACGAAGAAACGCTTTCGGCCCGGATACTGGAGCAGGAGCACCAGGCATACTGGCGCGCCATCGCGCGGGTTCTGGATAGAATGGAAGCCGCTGCGTGTGCCTGACCGGATTGAAACGGGCGGGATACTAACGGATAGATTCCCCATGGATTACGGCATTTGCATTTTCGGGATACCGCCATTCGGAAAAATATGATTGCCAATAGTGCGAAGGCTGAATCCATCTTAAATCAATGAATCCTTTAAATTTGAGCCTCTCTAGAACTTATAGGATTTCCCTTGATTCTCCTTACCGGTCTTTGCTTAAATTTCATCCCGTTGCAGGTATCAAACAACAAAAATATGTGTATTAGCAGAGAGTAATAACATTTTATACGTAAACCGGTTTAGTATCTGATTACAAATCACAGGAGGTATGGTCGTGAAAAAGTTTCTGATTTTGATTGCGCTGTTCAGTCTGTTTTGCATTCCTGCTTTGGCCCAGGATTTCCCCAGAATGGAAATCTTCGCCGGATATTCCCTGGACAGAGTTGGAGGGGACGCCAGCGATTTATATGATTTCTGGGAAGAGGGCCTCTCCGGAGAAATGGGTGTAGATTCCTATTCGACATCCCGGTGGTTCAAAAAAGGTTTTATGGCGTCCGCCGCGTTTAATGTAAATGAGTACTTTGGCATCGAAGCCATGTTCAACTTCAATTCGGAAACCATGGCTGAATTAAGCGGATCCATAGAGGGATCGGATGTAACCGGCAAACAGAATGGAAAGCTGTTTTCTTTCATGGCCGGTCCCCGCTTCGCTTACAGAAGTGAAACCGTTACGCCCTTTGTCCATTTCCTTGTGGGAATGAATCGCCTCAGTTTGGACTATGAGGCCAGCTGCGACTATGAAGGCGGAGACTGCACCTCGGAATTCGTCGATTATATTCAGAGCCAAAGTGATGGTATGTTTTTTATTGACGACAGCGATGTAGGACTTGCACTCGCGTTCGGCGGCGGCCTGGATGTAAACGTGAACGAATCGTTTGCCATCCGGGTGATTCAGGTAGACTTCATAAATGCTTCCCACGGAGAAGAAGGTTTTGATTTTACATTAAGAAACCTGAACCTTGCCTTCGGTGCGGTTTTCCGCGTAGGAAATTAACTCAATCCGGAGGCTTTAAACAAGCCTGCTGATTCTTCACTCTTCAGATACCGGGCAGGCCCGATTGAGAGCCTGCCCGGTATTTTTTTGTGCCGACTGCCGACTGCCGATATAGTGATCCAATTACTCCAGGTTTCTGACGGATATTCGCGGTCTGGTTGTTATCATAAGAAGAAATGAGACAGGAGCAAGCCCTGCATGTCTCATCGGAGACGGAATCGGTATCGCTTCCATATCGGAATCCATCCTGCGCCATCGCTCCGGTTCTGGATAGAATGGAAGCCGCTGCGGGCGCCTGACCGGATTGAAACGAGCGGGATACTAACGGATAGATTCCCCATGGATTATGGCATTTGCATTTTCGGGATACCGCCATTCAGAAAAACATGATCGCCCAATCGGACGAAAGCTGAACCCATCTTAAATCAAAGAATCCGTTAAATTTGAGCTTCTCAAAAACTTATAGGAATTTTCCTTGACTCCCCTATCGGTCTTTGTTTAAATTTCATCCGATTTCAGGTATCGGACATCAAAAAAATAAGCGCATACAGCAGAGAGCAATAGTATTAAAGCATTCTTTAAAAAAACCGATTTAGCATAGGACAACAAAGCACAGGAGGTATGTTCATGAAAAAGTTTTTGGTTTTGGTTGCGCTGTTCAGTCTTTTATGTGTTCCTGCTTTAGCCCAGGATTTCCCGAGAGTGGAAATCTTCGGCGGGTATTCTATAGACAGAGTCGGCGGGGACGCCGGCGATCTGTATGACGCCTGGGATGAGATGATTGCAGGTGGCCCGGATTCCTTTTCAACCTCGCAATGGTTTAAGAAGGGCTTTATTGCATCCGCTGCCTTTAATGTAAATGAGTATTTCGGGATCGAAGCCATGTTCAACTTCAACTCGGGAACCATGGCTGAGTTCAGTGATGACAGTGGACTGGAAGGGACTGACTCTGTAAGTGGAGAACAGAATGGAAAGCTTTTTGCCTTCATGGCCGGGCCCCGGTTCGCTTACAGGAAAAATGAAGCCGTGACTCCTTTTGCCCATTTTCTGGTGGGAATGAATCGCCTCAGTCTGGACTACAATGCTTCCTGCTCCTATGAAGAAGGAGACTGTACCGATGAATTCGTCAATATGGTTCAGGAAGAGACTGACGGCATGTTTTTTATAGACGAAAGCGACGTAGGTTTTGCGTTTGCCGTCGGCGGCGGCCTGGACGTGAATGTGAACGATGCGTTTGCCGTCCGGGTGATCCAGTTTGACTATATAAAAGCCTTCCACGGAGACGGGGAGGAGGATTTCAGTTTAGACAATATGAACCTTTCGTTCGGCGTCGTTTTCCGACTCGGAAGCTAATTCCAATCCGGCAGTCTGAAGCCTGCCTGCCGGACTGTCTGCATTTTCAATACCGGGCCTGCCTGCAATCCGGCGCGCCCGGTATTTTTTTGTGCCGGCTTGAATCCTGCTTTCCTGTTTGAGGAATCACCGATCGGTCGTGAGACGGATAAACAGTAAAATGGCCGGCGAATACTTCCTTTCCTTTCTTGAAAGAATGGAGTGTGGCGCCGTTATTGTCCTGTAGCTGTATAAGACGGAAGGCGGATGTTTCGGTAGTTTGTTTAAAGGGTTTTCCCGGTGGGTGAATGTACCCACCGGGCGTTGCGTGAAGAAAGCGTACCGGCCTTATGAAATAAAGCTTTCCGCTGGTTTCGCTGGATTTATTTCGATCCGAATTTGATTACGATACCGGCGGAGTACCGGAGCATATTTTCCCATGAAATCATGTCTCCGACTTTGAATCGTGAGGACAGAAGATCGATCTGTGCCGGGCGAATGGAGATCATGTCGTTTACGGCAAAATCCACGCCTCCGCCGAAGGCTATCCCAAAATTGTTGAGATATTCGCTGCCGGATTCACCCTCTATTGTAGCGGACCCGCCGATGCGGTGTATGCCGAAAAGTACGTGCGCGAAGGGTCTCACCCTCTCCGTCCGATAGCTCACCCGGGGACCGAACAAAAAGCTATAACTTTTCAAGTCCGCGTCTTCTATGGTCCCTTCGATCTCGAAAAGGTCCATTAGGAATTGGGCATCTTCGGTAATGTCTTTCTTGTTAAAACCGAATTCGCCGACGACACTGAAATACTGGTTGACGTTGGCTTCGACGGCGGCCTGAAACCCGTGCAGGGTTATTCCCGTATCGTGAAGGAGCCCGTAGCCTCCGTAAATCTCGACCTGCGGGGTTTCCTGTGCTAACGCCGGAATGCAAAACAGACTGAACAGCGTGAGTACAACTAAAAGCTTTTTCATGAACATACCTCCTGTGCTTTGTTATCAGATGCTAAATCGGTTTATGTGAAAAATGCTTTAATACTATTAATCCCTGTTACATGCCCTGAAATTTTATTTATTTTTTATTGACGGTTGGAACTAATAAATTATGCGGTCACCCTGCCCAAATTATTAATAAAAGCACATAAAACTGTCATATACATGAATGCATGTCAATAACTTTTATCTGTCGGCGTTTGCGCCGCCTGTCGCGGTTCGGTGTTCGGCTGCGTAATAATAAGCTGCTTAACGTAACATTTAGGAACATTGAATTCTCTATCGGGAATTTGTTGTAGAGAGGAGCTCTGGTAGCATTCCAACTGAAGTGCGGTTTTTGAAAATCGTTCTTTATTGGATTTTCCCCGAGCCGGATGGAATTTCCCGCCGACCTCTTAATTGGACCGTTCAACGCTCGAAACGCTATAAAAACAGAATATTGAAGCGGTTTATGAAGACATTTGGAGATTTTTCATCTTTCCCCCATATATTTTATAAACCACTGAATTTTCAATAGATGTCGGTTGACTTCCGGGGCGGCACCGCATGAATTATGGTCTGGATTAGCGGGAATTTAACAATCCTTCTTGACATGAAGCGGGTTTGCCTCTACTATTCCCGGGCTTTACTGGAAATGCCGGGATGCAATCAGGTCCCGGAGACGGTGCGGGAGAACGAACCGCACCGGTCTTCAGAATCGGGTAAGAATAAAGCCTACTTGACTTTTCGGCTTTTTCAGCCTAAGATTCAGGATTACCTAGATCTTTGATAACTAGATAGTGCGTGTCCAAACAAACCATCTATTCCAAAAGTATGACACCAGTATCCTGAATGAAAATTCAGGAATCTTCAATTTTAATTGGAGAGTTTGATCCTGGCTCAGAATCAACGCTGGCGGCGTGCCTAACACATGCAAG
>CAZPHK010000034.1:0-9543 GCA_964586015.1 uncultured Acidobacteriota bacterium
TTAAAAACAAAAAGATCGTTGAATGTTCAAACATAAAATTTATAAAAGAAGCTAATTCAACTCGCTAAATACGTCAAAATTTGCCATATGGACATGCCGGTCAGCCCGAAACGTGCAACGACGCTTTTTTCTTTTAACGTTTAACTTTCAACGTGCAACGTGCAACGACGCCTTATTGTCTTTTCGGTTGGGGCGAACCTTGTGTTCGCCCCCTGTAAGGGGAACATCCACTGTATCATAGAGCATAGATGAACCGTAGCACAGTACTTTAGCCGGATTTGCGGCCGCCCGTCCCGGACAGAGCTGCTCAGGACTGTTTCAGCACGAGCAGCAGCGACAGGATCGAGAGAGGTATCAGCAGAAAGACCGACAGGCTCAATCCTGCGACGGGCACCATTACGAGACTGGCAAGGATCGATCCTATGCCCCCGCCGACCAGATCGGCCGAAAACAACGGCGCGACCGAGTTCTGCTGGTCGCCGGGTTCCTTCAGACCGGCGTATACAAAGGCTCCTGCGACCAGAAAGCCCGACAGCAGCAGTAAGATAAAAGTTGCCGGCAGGCTTGAGCTGTGATTGAAGCGTATGGCCAGACCGACAAATCCGCTCAGCAATGAGAATCCTATGAAAATTCCCGTTCCCATCCATCTGGAGAGCGGATGCCTTGCTTTTCCTGTAACGGCGGCGCCGAGGACAAGTCCGATCATAAAACTCGTGAGCAGAATGCCGACGTCCTGAAAAAGGACGCCGTTTTTAATCTGGAACCGCAGCAGGAGGACTGTTTCCAGCACCATGCCCGCAAATCCGGCAATCCCGGTTATGACGGTGCGTCGCGTTTTCCAGCCCGCGCGCATAAACAGCACCGCCGGAATCAGGAGGATTACGAAACTGCCGGCAAACAGCGCGAGGCTGTTCGATGTTTCCAAAATGGGAAAGTCCCACTGAATCAGGGAGGGCATGAATTTTGAAAGCCATATCATGAGCGTGTATTGAAAGCAGATCGGCCGAATGTCGGTGTTAACGGGGGCCTCCGTGGATTTCAGGGCGTCCGCCGTTTCAAGGAATCTGTTATTGGTAAACACGTATCGGATATAAGCCGGGGTAACGATCCTGGATTTTATATTCCGGGACCGCATTCGCACCACCAGTTCGTCGGGATCGCGGATCAGATGGGCCGCGGAACATAAGAAGATATTGTTGTTTCCAGGGAGTACCATGACTTGAGGGAACGCCGATTTTGCGGCTCGAAATACACTGGCCATGCGAAGGGTCCTCTGCGGGGACATATAGTTTTCCGAGCCCGGGAGTCGGAAAGACAGTATCCCGCGGGGATTGAGTCTCTTGGCGCACTGCAGGAAGAATTCAAGGGTATAGAAACGGTTCGCCTCTCCTGAATAGGGTTCGGGCATGCCCACGAGGATCAGGTCATAGCTGGAGGCCTTCGTCAAATAGTTGCGGGGATCCTGCGTAATTACCCGAACGTTTGCCGCTTCAAGCGAGTCCCGGACCTTCTTCGGGAACTGCGTGCGCGTAATTTCCAGAAGGACCGGGTTGATCTCCACATAGTCCACAGCTTGGGGCTCGTAAGCCTGGATTTCCGCCAGGATGCCCTCAATGCCTCCTCCAAGCACCAGAACTCTTTCGGGATTTGGATGCTGCAGGGCCGAAAGGTGAACGAATTCCTCCGCCTGGATGCCTTCGGAATCAAACATCAGTGTGTCGTTTTCAAAAACAGCCACTTGGTTTTCCATGCGTGAAACAGTAATTCTGGAATACGGCGAGTCCCGGGTTACGACAAGACTGGGGTGCGTCCATGATGTCATGAAATTATCCAGGTAGGATGCGTTCCATAAACATAGTATCCACAGCGTGGCCGTGACTATTCCCGCCGGGCGCAAAAGATGTGCTCCTTTCCCTTTTGCGGACGGGATAGCCGGTATAACGGCAGCCAGAGCACAGAGCAGACCGATGACGAAATTCTGCAACCCGAATTTAAGAAACAATGTAGAGCACAGGCCTCCCGCAATTCCTCCAAAACTCTCCAGGGCATAGGCGGTTGCGAGAGATTTGCCTTCCCGGATGTAAATCCGGGCCGTCCATCGGAACAGCAGTCCCAGAAGAAGCCCGAAGGGGAAAAGCGCCGCCGCCATTGCGGCTATTTGTATAAACAGGGGAAGATACGCGCCCGGCGTACCATAAAAGGTAATGCGGATGGAACGGATGAATGCGATTCCTGTCGGGATGGCGACAGAGAGCAACAGGAACAGGAGATGGATGTGCGTTGACGGAGGATCTTTGCGCCTGCGGCCGATCATGGTCCCCAGCCCGTTGAAAATGAGCCAGACTCCTATCGCGAGGGTATAGATTAATTCAACACCGTAGAAAGCGACGCTGAGTTCCCGAAGCAATATGACCTGCCCAAGGATGGAAATGAAGCCGATTAGAAAAAGGCGGGTTGTCGAGAAAAGGGAAAATTTAAAGAAACGTTCGATTCCGGGAAATGGCATCAATTAATTACAGATTAAAAATTGAAAATTAAAAATTGAAGATTGAAGATTGGAGCGGATGGAATTCGCAAGGAATACCTGAAAGAGATCCGTTTTGGAATCCGGTAATTTGATTCATGATTGAGTGCAATCCGTTTTTTGAAAAACCTTAAATTCCCATCCGGGAAACACCAACTGCGCCTCTTTCACCAGGTTTTAATTTTGAGTCTTCAATCTTCAATTTAATGGTCTTTTTCGCCGAAGACTTCCGCCTGGAAAGTCCTGAATGTCGCATTCTGTTTCCAGCATCCGGCCTGCAGGCGGGCTTTCACACAAAGGCGGTCCAGCATTTCCGTCCGGTCCCAGTTGTTTTCCGGAGCCACCTGGGGCAGAAAGACGGCCGATCGGCCGTCTTTGTATAAAAGAACCCCGTCCCGCCCGATGACGATCTTGTCCGGATTCGCGACAACCTTCATCGGTGTAAGCACTGAAATTTCAATTTCCAGATCGTTCAATTCTTCCGGTTCCACCGGACGAAACCTCGGATCCTTCATTGCAGCCTGCCACGCCATTTTTTCTACCGTTATGCCCAGTGCATCCTCCGGGAGAAGATTCCCGATGCAGCCCCGGAGCTGCCCTCCCTCTTTCAGGGTAACGAAGGCTCCCTGCTTGAAACGCAGCCGGGAAGGAAGGTTTCTTGCCGGCGATACCGTTTGGGTGGTGAGGTATTGCCGGATTGTTTCACGCGCGAGAGACAGCAGCAGTTTCTTTTCCGAGTTTTTAAGCGGCGTTGCGGAATCGGGAGGACGGGGCCGGTTGAGTATGCCTGTATCGTCCGGCGCATCCCCGGATGCAAACACGACAGCGCCGTAACCCACGACCCGAGACCGGTCTCCCACGGCAACCTCTCCGGAATTGGAATAGCCCGCGACAACGGCGCGGTTGGCGCCGAGAATTCCCGCCGCAGCAGTGCCCGCCAGGATCGCCGCTTCCCCACACGCCCGGGTGGCCAGATTCGAGGCATCAAGATCGCGCATTACGGAAACGATTTTATCGGGGTCCCGTCCGGCGATGGCTAACAGCGTGCGCCGGTCCGATACGACGGCATCCTCGTAATCCGGATAATGGGACAAATCGGAACTCATTACAATCAGGGCTTTTTTCCCTTTCAAAACGCCGGCCAGAGTACGACCGAAGCGCGCGCAAAGTTCGCGATCCGGCGGATGAATGATGACGGGGACGATTTTTGCCTCCGGAAAGAGAACCTGGATGAAAGGAACCTGGACCTCAATGGAATGTTCTCTGGCGTACACTTCCCGGTTTTGCACGCAGTCGCTGCATTGCTCCAGAAGAGCTTTCGTAATCGCGCTGTCGACCGGAACGGTTCCCAGGGGTGTTCGATAGCTTTCGTATTCCTCCAGAGCGACTCCTTGAAATCCGCCGGTGGTATGGTTGACGCCGAGAATTACGATAACTTCATAGTCGCGGTTCATAACCTGACGGTAGGCGTCCGCGATTATTTGACCGCAATAAATATATCCCGCGTGGGGAACCAGGATGGCAACCGGGTTCTCAATGGGAATTGGGTTTGATTCGCCGATAAACTGACGGATTGCCATCTTGAGCGTATCAGGATCGGAAGGGTAGAACTGCCCGGCGACCGCGGGCGGCCGGATCCCTGAAAGCCTGGAATCTCTGCAGACTCCGGAAGGGATGTACCCTGAGAAAGCCATGAAGGTTGCGACAGCGAATACCGTAAATTTGTTCATAGATAATATTCCCGGCTATTGAATATTTTTTGTTTCTTATAGGAAAGATCAGGCCCACACACCTGCAATCCGGCAACCACAGAAACTGCAGCATCCCTGTTTCATATTCATTTCTTCCACGAAGTAAGAGCTCCTTTTAATCACGATTTTGCCGCATTGAGGGCAATACGTATGGTTTCCCGGATGACCGGGAACATTGCCGATATACACATAGTGAAGCCCCCGGCTCATGGCGCGGTCCCGGAATCGTTCCAGGGTTGCTACAGGCGTGGGCGGAAGATTAAGAAGCCGGTAATCCGGATGAAACCGAGTGAAGTGGATCGGGACATCGGGGCCGATCTCTCCCGCGATCCAGTCGATAAGAGCCGTCATCATCTTTTCAGAATCGTTTAATGTCGGCACCACCAGGTTGACGATCTCAAGATGAACGCCGCTTTTTGAAACCTGCCGGATGCTGTTGAGAACGGGCTGCAATTCGGCCCTGCATACATCGCGATAAAATTCTGTGCTGTATCCTTTCAGGTCGATTTTGATGGCATCCAGCAACCTGCACATTTCTTTCAAAGGCTCGGAGTTCATAAACCCGCAGCTGACCAGCACGGAGCGCAGCTTCTGTTTGGAGGCCAGGGACGCGATATCCGCAAGGTATTCCATAAAGACGGTCGGTTCATTGTAGGTAAAGGCGATAATAGGCGATTGCCGTTTCGCCGCCGCCTGGACGATCTGCTCCGGAGGAATAAAAGTTGTATCGAAATCCTCCGGACTGGATTGGGAAATTTCCCAGTTCTGGCAGAATTTGCAGCTTAAAGGGCATCCCGAAGTCGCGAGTGAAAGAGCCGTCGAACCCGGAAGGAAATGGTAGAAGGGCTTTTTCTCAATTGGATCGATATTAATGGCTACCGGGTGACCGTAAACAAGGCTGCGCAATTCGCCTTCGACATTCATGCGTGCCCGGCATTTGCCGCGTTCTCCGGGCTTAATGGAGCATTTCTGAGCGCAGAGAAGGCATTTTACGATAACGGGCTTGTCCTTATGCCATTCTTTGTTCAGCGTTGCGGCGGACTCATGACATTGGGCGCATTCCGTTGCAGCCAGTGCCGTGGATGTCCAGTATCGTGCTTTCGGCGCATTGTGGACAAGACTGTCTTTCAGAGCATAATGAGCGGCAGGGACGCTGGAAGCGGCCCACGCAGACCGGAAGGCTGTCGCACAGGCGGCCGGCCAGCCGGCCACCAGGCCGATTCTTGAAGCTGCGGATAAAAAATCCCGTCGGGAGATCATGTTGCCCCTCAATTGATACGATAATCCCCCGGAGTTTGCCGTGTCAATGTATAGAAAAACGGGGACATAATACTTTTTACGCACAAAAAAGCATCATGTCCCCGTTTTCCTGACGGATTATTAAACCACTTGAATTATGGGGTGTCTATAAATCCGTCCATAGTGTAAAATTTCCTGGTTTTATACGGGAGCGGGTAGTGTGCGTTGCGGATTGATATAGCTCCTTTTTGTTTGTTTGATCGAAGCTTGCCGAGAGGCGGCGGCCCTGAAAAGTATATTGCAGGTTAAGGGCATAGTTCGATTCGATAAACGCGTCAGGTTCCGGGATATCCAAATCGGATCTTTTAGGAGGGCAATACGATGACTGATGAAGACATGAAGGCTGAATTAGAAAGGCTGCGGGCGGAAAACGAATCGCTGAAGAGATCTTCCACAAAGGAACTGTTCATGAAAGTAAGTCAAAAAGGGGCGCTTTCGGTTTACGGACTGGGCAGGTTTCCTGTAACTCTCTATAAAGAGCAATGGCTCAGGCTTCTTGATATGGAGGAAAATATCCGAGACTTCATCAAGCAGAATGATTCGGAGCTTAAGGGAAAATCTTAGGATTCCACCTGTCGATGTATCCATCCTGCCGATCCGGCGATTTACGGACCGCACGGAATCGCTTCTGTATAGTCCGGTTATTTGGACGGCAGGATCCGGCCCGCATCACGGATTTGTGAAGTAAGGAATTACTGCGATAACAGATCATGTTAAAGCGCCCGACGCTTTACTCTAATTTCAAAGGAAAAAAAATGACTGCAAAATTAATAAAAGGAACCGAAATCAGGGAAGAAATCCTTCGTGAAATTGATGAGGAAGTAAAAAAAATCAAAGCTTCCCATGGGCAGGTGCCCGGACTCGTCACTATCCTGGTTGGGGAAAATCCGGCTTCTGTTTCCTACGTCACTTTGAAAATCAAGACGGCAACCCAACTTGGATTCAAGGAAATTCAGGATAATCAGCCGGAGGATATTTCCGAGGAAGATCTTCTCGCCCTGATCGATAAGTACAACAAGGATGACTCCATTCACGGCATTCTGGTTCAGCTTCCCCTTCCCAGGCAGATAAACGAAAAGAAAATCCTGAACGCGATTGATCCCGACAAGGATGTTGACGGATTCCACCCTGTAAACGTCGGACGCCTGATGATAGGCGGTTCCGAGCTTAAGTTTCCGCCCTGCACGCCTGCGGGAATTCAGGAAATGATTGTGCGTGCCGGTGTCGAGACCAGCGGGGCTGAAGTTGTGGTTGTCGGGCGCTCCAATATCGTGGGGAAGCCGATTGCAAACATGCTGCTTCAGAAGGGTCCGGGTGCAAATGCAACCGTAACCGTTGTCCATACCAGAACGAAGGACCTTGCGGCCCATTGCCTGAGGGCCGACATCCTGATTGTGGCGGCGGGTGTTCCGGGCCTCGTAAAGCCCGAATGGATTAAGCCGGGAGCCTGCGTTATCGACGTCGGAGTCAACAGGGTCGGAGAAAAAATCAGCGAGAAGACCGGCAAAAAAGTTGCGATTCTCAGGGGAGACGTCGATTTTGATGCGGCCAAGGAAATTGCGGGACTTATTACGCCGGTACCGGGAGGTGTCGGCCCGATGACCATTACAATGCTGATGAAGAATACGCTCAATTCACTTAAATTTAAGCTGGGAATAGCATAATAGGAAAAGCAGCAGAAAAGCGGAAAGGGTGGGATCCTGATGGATCCCACCCTTTTTTTGGTGCGGAAATGCAGGTTTCCCCCGTCTTTTATGGTACGTTCTCCTTAGGGGGGCGACAAAATAGTCGTCTGCATTTTCCGGGAAATGAGGAGATCAGGCTATGACGGACTATTCGATAATCGAGTTGGAGCTTTGTGAAACCGTCGGAATCTCCAGGCGGCCCGTGGCCGTTACATTTTTGTTAAATCCGCCCCAGGGAATACCAAAATTCGCCGGGAAAGCTCCTTCCGGGTGCAGCTTTTTCAGAATCGCTTCGGGGGGGATGACTTTCTATACCGTTCCGACCGACCATTACAATTGCCCGCTCGGATGCTACTCCTACAATCTGCCGCTGCCTTCGGGACATTCCGAAGAACTGGAGAAGTCCCTGGAATCCCTGGGAGACTCCTGTTCGGTCAATATGGATGAAATCCGCTCGATACCCCGCACGGAGGATAATCCTCAAGTGGTTGTATATTCACCGCTTGGAGATACACCGGTGGGACCCGACATTGCCGTCCTGGTAGTGCGGCCGTTGCAGGCCATGGTTCTGCAGGAAGCGGCGTTGCGAAGACATATAAGACTCCAGGTTGCTCCCTTCGGAAAGCCGACGTGCATGTCTCTCCATTCCGTATTGAAGGAAACGGCTGTAACCAGTGCGGGCTGTATGGGAAATCGTGTGTACAACGCCCTGCAGGACGACGAATTTTATATGCTGATACCGGGGCGGCTGCTGCAGAAGATAGCCGACGAAGTGCAGCTTATCGCCACCGCAAACACAAAACTCGCGGAACACTATCTCCGGCAGCGGGATTCCATTGAAACCATGATGGAATAATCCGATATATCCCCACGAACCTGCCGATAATCCGGGCCGTTCATTTACCTGTAGAACCCAATCCGAAAAAGGTATAGCATTATAATAAGGATTCGGTAAAAAGGAGCAGAAGATGAACCGACTGCTTCCATTTCATCCACCATCAACCAATCGAAATTCATGCAGAAGGTGCACCCCTTGAGGCTTGGTGTGGTCGAATCGCATTTCAAAGGACCGGCGGGGGCGCCCCGATGGTGAAAGGAAATCTGTGTTTCGGTCAATCCGCATTTCTCACATCCCCGATAGCCGCAAAGGATTTCCTGCTATCGGGACCGTTTATACAGCGGCGGGGCCGTCTGGCTTGCGCCGCCCGGCCTCAAAACATCGTGAAGAATGAATGCTGAAAGGAGGGCTTTATGCCGATTCCGACGCGTATCAGCGATTATCTGGACTCCCATCACATATCCTATCAATCCTTCAGGCATCCCCCCGCATACACCGCCCAGGGGATCGCCCAGGCGCAGCATATCAGCGGAAAAAAGATTGCCAAGGTCGTCATGGTGGTGTCAGACGATCAACAAATGATCATGACCGTTGTGCCGGCTAACCACCGGGTTGATTTAAATAAACTGGGCAGGCTTCTGGAAACCCGTTATGTTCGGCTTGCTACGGAAGAGGAGTTCGCAAATTATTTCCCGGAGTGCGAACTGGGCGCCATGCCTCCCCTGGGCAACATCTACCATCTGGATGTATGGGTGGACGAAAAACTGGGATTGTTGCCGAATATATCCTTTAACGCCGGAACCCATGCCGAGACCATTCAAATGTCTTTTTCAGATTTCAAATGCCTGGTTAAGCCGAACGCGGGTTCCTTCGCGGCGTTGCTGCATTAATTCAAAGCCGCGGGAGACAAATACAGAGTGGATTATTCGTTTGGAAGGAGGTCCGATGACCAAGAAGCTGCATTTGCGTGAAACCATACGAAAACAAAAGCGAGGCGGAATAGGAGGAGTCGGTCAGCGATCTATAAAATACCCATCCAATACATGGTGCCCGAAATGTAATCTTCTATATCAGGACGGTGTCTGGAAGCAGGGCGCTTCTTCGAAAAAAAAGACCGGACCGGAAAAACTCTGCCCGGCATGCCTTCAGGTTCGCTCCGGACGGATCGGAGGAATTATTCAATGCAGCGGTGCCTTCGCCGGCGATCATCGCCGTGAGCTTCTGGCACGCATACGGAACGTGGAGAAACAGACCCAGGAGGAGCGGCCCCTTGAAAGAATCATTGGAATGAAGGAGGACCGCAACGGTATTGAAATTTCAACGACAACTGAACATCTCGTAGCCAGGATCGCCAAATCGATTCACAGGGTCTTCGGCGGGGAACTGGAGCTTAAATACGCGCCCGAGGATAAATTCGCCATTGCGCACTGGCATAGGGAATAAAGC
>CAZPHK010000034.1:9643-33580 GCA_964586015.1 uncultured Acidobacteriota bacterium
GCCTTCCGTTAGATTACAGATTGAAAATTGAAGATTGCAGATTAAATACAATCTGGTGGGGTTCGCCCCTTATAGTATTCCAGTCATTTTTTTTAGATCGAAAAGTTTGTCGAGCTGTTCTTCGTTCATAAGGCCTCGTTCCAGGATGATTTGACGGATCGATTTCCCTGAAGCGAGGTATTCCTTGGCAATTTCCCCGGCCAGGGCGTATCCAAGGTGCGGATTCAGAACCGTTACGATGCTCATGCTTGCTTCTGCATAGGAACGGCAGCGGGCTTCATCCGCCTTGATCCCGGATATGCATCGCGTTGCCAGAACCTCAACGGAATTTGTGAGGATTTCAATTTCGTGCAGCAGATTATAGGCGACAACGGGCATCATGACGTTCAACTCCAACTGTCCCGCCTGCGCCGCCATGAGTATTGTGGTGTCGCATCCGATCACCTGGAAGCAGACCATATTGGTCATTTCTGCGGCGACTGGATTCACCTTGCCCGGCATAATGGAAGATCCGGGCTGCAGCGGTGGCAGTGCGATTTCCGCCAGGCCGGTCTTCGGCCCGGAGCTTAAAAGTCGCAGATCGTTTGCGATGCGAATCAGATCCTGGGCCAGGGAGCGCATTGCGCCGGACAGATCCACAAAGGGCCTGAGCGACTGCATGGCCTCGAAATAATCATCCGCCTGTCGAAAGTCTGTCCCCGTCTGCGCGCTCAACTGCCGGACCATCATGGGGCGGTACCGGGGATGCGTGTTCAGCCCTGTGCCGACCGCCGTGCCGCCGATGCCCAGTTCCCTGTTTGAATCCACGGCCGCGCCGATATTTTCACAATGCTTTCGAACGCAGGCAGCGTACCCTCCGAATTCCTGCCCGAGCATTATCGGTACGGCATCCTGCATATGGGTGCGTCCGGATTTGAGAACGTTTTGAAATTCCGCGGCTTTGCCGGAGAAAGCACTTTCCATATTCCGCAACGATGCGATCAGCGTTTGCCCGAGTGCCACTGCGGCGATGCGGATGGCCGTCGGGCAGACATCGTTTGTGGATTGGGACATGTTTACGTGGTCGTTGGGGTGAACGATCGCGTAGTCGCCCTTGTTGCCTCCCAGAAGCTCGATGGCCCGGTTTGCAATCACTTCGTTGGCGTTCATGTTATGGGAGGTTCCGGCTCCGGCCTGGTATACGTCGACCACGAACCAGTCCCGCAATTTTCCGCCCAGGATTTCGTCGCAGGCCGCGACGATGGCGTTCGCTTTCCCGGCATCGAGTTGTTTCAGGGCGCCGTTGACCGCAGCCGCCGCTTTTTTTATCTGAACTGTTGCGTCTATATAGGCCGGTTTTGGCTTTAATCCGCTGATGGGAAAATTCTCAACGGCACGGTCGGTTTGAACGCCGTAATACGCGTCCTTCGGTATGGCGCGTTCCCCTAAAGAGTCCTTCTCCATTCGTGTTTGCATTATTTTCCCCCGGGAATTAAATTAAGACCGGTCGCGGACCGGGTGCGAAATAAGAGTAGCCTGTATTCTAGGTGGATAGGATGGATCCCGTCAATATACCCATTGAAGATGCAATCGATCTTCACAGCTTTCCGCCGGCGGAGGTGGCCGGGCTCGTTGAAGAATATATTTATCAGGCTCAGAAAAAAGGGTACGGGGATGTGCGCATCATTCACGGCCGGGGAATCGGCGCACAGCGGCGGCTGGTCCATTCAATTTTGAGCCGGCTTCCCCAGGTGCTCCGTTATTACGACGCCCCGGACCGCGGTTCCACTTCAGTTGTCCTGAGACCGGATCCGTCCTCGTAGTTGTCTTTGTTGTGCACGCCGCATCAATCAACTTTCTGATCGGAGGCAGGATAGCGATAAGAATCTCGGCCTGCGGCCTGTCCGCGCGCTCGAGCAGGGCGGTAGTTTCTTCCAGCCAGGGCCGCGGCGGCTCTCTTCCCGACTGCAGATAGTTCAAGGCATCCAGGCCGCACCGGCACAGCTCCACGACGGTGTCGGCAAGAGGGCGAATCTCTTTCAAAAGATAGGACTGTTCGAGAATGGCCTGAAGTCGAGCATGGTTCGCCGTCCATTCTGTAAGGAGTTCCCGGATTTTGTCTGAGCCGGATTCTTCAGACGGGAATGCCAGCCTGCTGTCAACCAGGAGTGAAAACCTGCGCGCCGTTTCGCTTTCCGGCCGTATCACGTCCACCAGGCGGTTGAGAGGGGTGTCGCTGTAATAGATGCGCGCTTCCTTCCGGATTGTGAGGATAGGAGGTTGGATGAGATCCGCGAAAACGAGCAGGGGACGGGCATCCATACCGCCTGCCAGGCTCTGCATCTTTTCCAGGTAATGGGCATGGTGCTTCAGTCCCAGGCCGGTCAGTTCCCGGTCGATAAAATCGAGACGACGGTAGAGGGCCTCAATATCGTTCACCGGCGCCGGGGACCATAATCTTTCCGCAACGGCCGCCGCACGGGGCCAGATGCGGGACTCGATGTTTTCGGGATTTACGAATTCTCCCCACATGCATGCTTCCCCTCCCAATACCCGGGTTTTCTCATTTTCCGAAAGCCGGCCGCCCAGGGGATCCACGGAATAATGAAAAGAGGCGGGGAGCATATGATCCAGGTAGTAGCCCCGGGACAGGATTGCGTTGTAGCCCTGATGGGCTATCCTGGGGAGGGAATCCTGCCTCCAGGATTGAACGATGATGCTTTTCGGCAGTTCCGGATGAAGGATTTCGTCCCAACCGATCATTTTCTTCCCGTGTTTAATAAGGATTTTCAGCACATGTTGATTGAAATATGCCTGCAGATCGCGGTTATCGGACAGGTTGTGACTCTTTTTAAAGTCCCGGATCCTCTCGCTCGAGTTCCATTGCGCCGCCTTTACCTCGTCGCCGCCGATATGGAAGTATTCATCCGGGAAGAGGCCGGCCATTTCTCCGATAAAGGCGTCCAGAAACTCGTAGACCTCTCCCTTTGAAGGATCCATGCATGGATCGAAGACTCCCCATCCACGCTCGATTTCATAGGGGCCCTCGGCGGCCGCCAGTTCGGGGTAGGCAACCAGCCAGGCGGTGCTGTGGCCGGGCATGTTGAATTCCGGAACGATCCTTACGCCGCGTTCGCGGGCATAGTTCACTATTTCGCGCACTTCGCTCTGGCTGTAGTACTGTCCATTCGAACCGAGCTGATGCAGTTTCGGGAATACCTTGGATTCGACCCGGAAACCCTGATCGTTCGACAAACTCCAGTGCAGGACGTTCATCTTGACGGCGGCCATTGCATCCAGGTTCCGCTTGATAATTTCCACCGGTTCAAAATGACGGGAAACGTCAATCAGCAGACCCCTCCACTTGAAACGGGGGCGGTCCTTTATTTTCAATGAGGGTACGAAGCAGGTATCCGCGTCGGTATCAACCAGCTGCAGGAACGTTTCCAGTCCCCGGAAGGCTCCTACGGGACTTGACGCCGACAGGCAAGCGCGGTTTTTCGTGATTTCGAGGGTATAGGATTCGTCCGTCCGGATCGATGGAACCTTTTCTCCCTTGTCCCTGCAGCGAATTTCAAGCGCGGCGTTTTTGGAATTTCCGGCCGGCGCCGAATCGATCGGGATGCCCGTGCGCGCTTCCAGCCGGTTGAGAAAACGGACGGCGGCCGCTTCCAGGTCCGGGGTATCGCAGCCCGTTATTGCGACACGGAAGCTGCCGTCGATAACGAGTCTGCCGGTATTCATTGTGAGGCTTACAGGAACCGGCAGGAGATTCAGATCTGATTTTTCGGGCATTCCGCTGAGGGGAAGATGGAAGAGCAGTATCCAAAGGACCGCTGACGTTTGAAATGCGAAGCGCCCTGTTTTTTTCATCCGTAACTCCTTTTTGGGCAGACGCGGTCCGGTTCCGGTGCCGAACGCGCGCGGTCGACAGGTAACGATCCTAAAGGGTAATTCTTCAAACGTAAATCAAATTTATGGCGGGGCCGGGCATGATCGTCCTCATGACACGGCCCGGGATTGGAACGGCGATGCCGGGTGTGGTTTGTTCGCTCCAGTTGTCTGCGCGTTCGCATACAGCCTTATTCCGCGAAAACCTTATGGCGGTTGACATGCATGCCTGATGTCAGGTAAGTTGAATTTATGGAAGCACAAAACGATAAAGCAGTAGAGGACAAAATCGCCATAACAGGCGAACCCACGACGAACCCGGCAACCTGTAAATTCGTAGTTGACCGGCCTGTTTACCCGGGCAAATCCGCCTATTTCGGCAGTCGCGATGCGGCCGAACCCTCTCTTCTGGCGAAGAGACTGTTTGAGATTCCCGAAGTGGAATCCGTTCTTATCGCGGACAGTAAAATTACGGTTACAAAATCGGGTTCCGATCCTTGGCCCACGATCGGCAAAAGCATCGGGACCAAAATACGGGAGCACGTCCGTTCCGGTGAACCGGCAGTGGATGAAGGCTATGCCGCGGCCCTTTCGGGAGAATCCGGGATCCGGAGTAAGGTCCAGGATCTTTTCGACCGGGAAATAAATCCCGCGCTTGCATCGCACGGCGGCAGCGTGGAACTGGTCGAGGTGAGAGGGAATTCCATTTACGTAAAGCTGGGCGGAGGATGCCAGGGATGCGCATCCGCAAAAATGACTCTCAAAATGGGGATTGAAAGAATCCTGCGCGAAAAGATCCCGGAACTCGGGGAAGTTCTGGACGCGACGGACCATACCGCCGGAGGCAATCCCTACTACCAGCAGCCTTAAGATACATTTTCCGGGACACAAAAGACGATTCTGGTTCGGGCGCCCGGAAGGGCGCTTCCGCAACGCTGCGTCCACCGTACATGTATAAATAATTCAATGTGAGTAGCCGGAAACGGTTCGTATTCAAAGCGAATCCGCTTGATGTAGCACATAGGACATATGAATAATTGCGCGCCCGGAAAGCCCGTACGGGACATCCCGCCCCGGTACCGCGGTTTGCGCCTGGAAGCCATGCCCGCCGCGGCCGAATATTTTATGAAAAAATCGGTCGATTGCACTTGACGGGAACGCTTGGAAAGCAGTAATTTCAGGGTTGAATCTAAGTCAACAGCTTCAGATATCGATAAATAGCGGGGTTGCGAAATTCTTCATTGCTTTTTGTGGAAAGATAAGCAGAATGTCCCGTAGCTTTTTGCTGTGTTCCGACTAATGCATAAAACCAAATTTTTCGGGAGGAATGAATGGCTGTTAAACCGATGACGAAAGCTCAGTTAGTATCCCTCGTAGCAGATAAAGCAAGCCTGACCAAGGCTGCCGCCAGTGGAATTCTGGATCTCCTGGCTTCGACCGCCGTAGCCGAGACCAAGAAGAAGGGCCAGTTTGTAATTCCTGGAATCGGAAAGACCGTGAAGTCTGCAAGGAAAGCCCGTAAGGGCCGGAATCCGCAGACCGGCGCCACGATAAAGATTCCTGCGAAGACGGTTGTGAAATTCCGCGTCGCCAAAGCTTTCAAGGATGCGGTTGTTCCGCCGAAGAAAAAGTAGCTCGCAGTCCTGAAACGAGACAGGTGCGGCTCCGGATATCCCTTCGGGGCGGGACATGTACAGGCGCCCGCATCGAAGGATGTCCGGGGCATAGTGCCTCTGTCGTCTCAGTTGGAATGCCGCCGGTGCTGTTTGCGGACAGCCGGGATCGAGACGTGGGCGCTTCGACCCGCGGAATCCGCCGCAAGACCCTTTCCCTCCATTTGAACCTGCACATAGGCATTCACGCCGATTCTATGATTCTCTCGACGTAATTGTCCCTGTATACGAATTAAGAAATTGCTTATCAATCCTTCCGGGTTTTCGCGCTGTAAATCTGTCCGTCCTGTTCCGTTACTTCCGTTGCCGTGACGGATTTTTTTCATGGTACAGGGATGGATATTTTGCAGACACAATGATTTATTGCAAAAACTATGGTTGAACTCCTATAATAATCCTCTTTCAAATCCCTGACTCACTTCAGTTCATCCCCTCTGAGCGCTGGGTAAGGGCATACCAACGGCAAAGAAATTATTGCCTTTGTGCAGAGGTATGCTCCCTCTGAATCGTTGAATCGCATTTGCTGCGTATCATCGGGGAGCCGCTATGACTACCGTTCGTATAAAATCCATGGAAGGATCCGTCGTTGGCGAACGCTATCGCGCAATAAAGTGTTTAAAGACGGGCGCCGTTAAGAACACCTATTCCTGCCGGGACATCAAAGAAACGCAGGGACGTCTGGTTTTGAAAATAATTCATACGCCGCAATCATTCCGGGAAACATTGCGGGCATGGAGCAGGGATTTTTCCCTCCTGCAAAGATTAAGGAGTTCCCGTTTTGCCCGTATTTGGGATTTTGGGAAGATCGAGAATTCCGGCGCCCTGTATTTTGTGGAGGAAAGGATCGGCGGGAAAGACTTCTATTATGGGACGGAAGGTTTGAGTATTGAGAAAATTCTGTTTCTTTTGGAAGGGCTCTATCGAACGGTCCGGTATCTCCACAGGCGAAGAATTGTCCATGGAGCATTAAGACCTTCCAATATATTTCTGAGAAATATGCCCCTGGAAGCGCTTCCCCTTACAATGACCGATTACGGAATGGCCGATCTTTACCGTGGCTCTGATCTTGCTTCCGGTGCTTTCACCGGGATGCTGCCTTACTCGGCTCCGGAGCTTTTATTGGGCGAGAGTCCCAATGTGGGATCCGATTTATATTCCCTGGGTGTTCTGACCTACCTTGTGCTGACCCGGCGGCTGCCGTTTGAAGACGCTGACCCCGGTTTTTTAAAGCAAAGACATCTTCAGGGCAGTGTCGACCTGCGACCGATCGCACACATGGAAGGAGGTTCGGGTCTGGTCGGGTTGCTGACGGGATTGCTGGAAAAGGATCCGGTGAAGCGTTTCGCTTCCCTGGATGAGGCCATAGTCCTTATTCGAGGCGCCATGAAAAACATGCCGAATGCCTTGAGTCTGCCGGAAGAATCCGAAAACCTGTTTTCCACAACACGTATCGTCGGGCGTGAAAAGGAACTCGCCTATTTACGGGCATGCGCGGACGGTGTGAAGGAAAGCGGGCGGGGGTGGACGGTATTTGTGTCCGGAGAAGCCGGATCGGGGAAAACCCGGTGCCTGGAGGAATTGAAATGCTGGGGACGCCTTGAAGGCTGGAGGATCATCGAGGGGGCCTGCAATACGCAGGAGGAGGGATCCTACAGCCCTTACCGAAGGATATTGGCGGGAGTTCGGCCCGGTCTTGAGGAAGAAATATTTCATTCAGACAAGTCCCGTCAAAGTGAAGAACCGGGAATAGTCAAACCGTCCATCGATTATGCAGCAGGGCGATTCCGGGACCGCCTGACCAGGAACCTGATGCGCCTTCTTTCCGAACGGCCGACCCTGCTGCTTCTGGATGATTTCCATGAGGCGGATGAAGCGACCAGCACGGTTCTGGACTATCTCAGTTCGGATATACAGGCTTATCCGGTATTGATGTGCGTCGGCATGCGTTCGGGAGAAGAGTCCGGAAGAACTCTCGACCGTGTAATGGAGCGTACGGTCCGCCAGAACAGAGGGGAAGTGCGTGTTCTGGATCCCCTGCCCGGAGAAAGTGTTGAGGAATTTGTTGCGCTCATGACCGGGACGCCGCCATTGAAGAATACGCTTGGATCCTGGATGTTCCGGCACATGGGAGGAAATCCCTTTTACCTGGAGGAGATGCTGAAGCATCTCGTTGAACAGGAAATATTGCGTTACTCGTCGGGAGAATGGATTTTTATCCCTGAAAAACAGGGCAGGCCTGAAATACCGGACAGTGTCGGTACGGTTATCAGGAATCGGCTGAAGCAGCTGCCCCCGGATTCCAGGGAAGTGGCCGGCTGGCTGGCCTTAATCAACCGGTCCATTTCAACAAAACTCCTATCTTCCATATCGTCTCTTGAGATTTCCGATGTCTCCCGTGCCTTGAAAGATCTGGCCGATCGACGGATGGTCCGGACGGAGATGAAAGACAGCGAAGAAGTGGCGGAATTCCGCCATGCCCTTATAGCGGAGGTGGCCCGTTCATGCATTACAAAAAGAAAACGTCAAAAAATGCATGGTCGAATCGCGGAAGTCTTCGAAACGGAATATGGGGCGCACCGCCATCTGCAGGAGTTGGCGCGGCACAGTATGGAGGGGAAGCTGGGCGCGAAGGCTGTCCGTTACGCTTTATTGCTGGCGGACAACGCCCGTTCGGAATTTTCCCATGAAATTGCCTTACAGTGCTTTAAATTCGCATTGCGAGACCGGAGCGGCTTGAATAAAAACGAGCTTTGCGGAATTTCCATTGAAGCTGCGGATACGATGCTGGCTCTTGGATTGCCGAAACACGCTATTCGTCTTTTGAAAAAGGAAATAGCCGGAAACCGGGATATCGACAATGACCTTAAAGGGCGGATGTTCATGCAGCTTGCTCTCTCCTGCCAGCACCTGGGTGATTTCGTCGGCCAGGAAGCCTATTGTAAAAAGGGATTGCGGTATTTCCGAAACCCGGCCCATTCAGGAAAGAACGTAACTAAGGCCATGCTGTATACCGAGCTTGCTTTCGGAGCCGCCATCCAGTCACAGCCACGCCGTGGATTGGTGTTTCTGAAAAAGGCCATGGAGTCCTGTCCCAGTAATGGGGCTGATGAATTGCGGGGGAGAATACAGATATTTACTGCTGCTAATTATCGAGTTGGTTGCGAACTAAAATCCTCTTTGCTAGCTGCTAAAAAGGCGGAAAAAATCCTAGCTACTTCAAACGAGTCTTATTTGACTTGTTCCGCATTGTCCACGCTAGGAACAATGTTGATGAATCTAGGAAGATTTCCTGTTGCTCTTGAAAAGCATAGACGTGCGGTACAAATCAGCGAGGAAAGTAGATCTGTTATTCCTCGAGTACAAGCATTTGGAAACCTTGCTGAGTGTCTCTGCAGAATGGGACGAACCCAGGAAGCATTAAATGCGTTGGAAGGTGTCCTTAAAACGTTGGGCGAATCAGACAATCCAGCAGTCCACCATGCATTTAACACCATATTGGCAGAAGTTAAGATTGCGGAGAATGATTATTGTTCCGCCTACCATATAATTAATCAAGTTGGAGGAAAGATTAGGAATAGTCTCGCCGTTTACGCTGTGGGACATGCTCATTACATTACTGCCTTTTTATACTATATCCTTGGGGATTTTGAAGCTGCAGTTGAATCGGTTGAATTATTGCATCGAGTTGAAACCGCAGAAGCGCCCTGTTATGAGAGTGAGCTGGCGGATGCCCTGCATGCAAGAATTTCATACGAACAAGGCGCGGGACAGAAAGCCGTGAAACGTCTCCGTTCCCTGGATGGAATAGTCACCCGAAAGCGCTGGCCCTACCAGATGGCAATCATCAGGCTTCATTTGAGTGAAATTTTCATGAAGCAGGGGAATCTGGATGAAGCCGGCATGTATGCGCGAAATGCGCTTCGGTTGGCCGGGGCCATGCAGTCCGTTCCTCTGATGAGCCACAGCCATCTGTTGTTGGGAACCCTGTATTCCATAAAATTAAACAATGGTGATCGAAGTCCGCAAACCGGATTGTCGGGGCTTTGGATCAACCGGAAACCGTTCAGCCATGATGATGCGGTTAAGGAACTCCGGACTGCGTTTCGATTGATCGAAGGATCCGGCCACGGGGAAATCGCGTGGCGGGCGCACGCGGAGTTGTGCCGGGTATTCGGCAGGCTGCACGATACTGTCCAGCAGCGCCACCATGCGGGTGCGGCGTACGATTGTTTGTGCAAGCTGGAGAGCCGGACTCCGAGCAAGATGCTGCCTTACTTCTGGAATGCGTTCAACCGGAACCGGGCCAAATCGGAGCTGGCCGGCTTGTTGGGTTCGGCAAAGGATAATGGATCGGGATCCGATATCGTTGTTTCCAATGTCAACGACGAAGACCAGTCCCGGATTCTTTTCCGGGTCAGCACGGCTGTCAATTCCATCCGGGACCTGGACCCTCTCCTGGAAGCGATTCTGGATGAGCTGATTCAGGCGACGGGCATGGAGCGCGCCCTGGTTTTTCTTAAAGAAGGATCGCTGGGGAAATGGAAAGCGGCAAAAGGGCGTAACCGTCAAAAGGAATGTGTGACGACGGAAGTTACCGTCAGTCCGTCAATGCTGGAAGAGGTCGGCATGCGGGGCAATCCCGTTCTGAGCGCCAATGTTAGTGAGGATCCACGGTTTAAGGGCAAGATATTGACGATCCCGGGAGATCCGGGGAGGCTGCTGTGCGCTCCGCTGAAAGTGAACGGCAGGGTGCTCGGCCTGCTCTACGCGGATCATTCCGCCCCCATCGATACCTTGAACGAGTCGGTCATCAATCTTTTCGCGGCCTTTTGCAATCTTTCCGCGATAGCCATAGATAATTCCATAGCACAGCAGCAGTTGATCAAGGAAAAAAACGATCTGGAACGGTATCTCCACGAAGTAAGGGAAGAATACGCCGAAATCGTCGGGAAAAGCCTTGCCGCGGAGGCACTGCGCGACCGGATCGCCGTTGTGGCGGCGTCTCCCCTGGATGTGCTGATTACCGGAGAGAGCGGCACAGGCAAAGAGCTGGTCGCCCGGGCGATCCATCGAACGTGCCGTCGCGGTTCCGGAAAATTTCTTCCGGTCGACTGCGGTTCGCTTTCCGACACCCTGGCGGAAGCCGAGCTTTTCGGTTACAGGAAGGGAGCGTTTACCGGCGCTCTCGAAGACAGGCCGGGCCTTCTGGAGGCCGCCCACGGAGGGATATTATTTCTGGACGAAATTTCCAATCTTCCCTTCAGAACTCAGGCGAAATTCCTGCGCGTGCTGGAGGAGAGGGAAGTGCGGCGTGTGGGAGAAACTTCCACCAGAAAAATTGATGTGCAGGTGGTCGCGGCAACGAACCGGGACCTGTTAAAAGAAATCGGAGAGGGCCGCTTTCGGGAAGATCTGTACTACAGGCTGAAGAAAATGGAAGTCCGGGTTCCTCCGTTGCGCGAGCGCCTGGAAGATATCCCCCTGCTGGCGAAATCTTTTCTGCGGAAGACATCGGAAAATGAGGGCGGACGCTTGAAAAGCTTCTCTCCCGAAGCTATGGCCCTCCTGAAAAGATACCCCTATCCGGGAAATGTTCGCGAACTTCTGAATGTGGTGGCCGGATCCTACTACTCGTCAAATGAGCACACTATCAACGTGGGAGATCTGCCCCCGGAAGTCCGGCGGGATGTCTCTGAGGCGGAAAGCACGGAATCCGGTACGGCCGCGCGGTTGTACCGTGAGATACTGGACGGGAAAGGGAATTTTGAAGACCGCATCAAAGATCCCTTCCTGCGCCACGATTTCGGTTCTTCGGTGGTTCGCGGCGTGCTTCGGCGGGCGCTGAAGGAATCCGGGGGCAGATACCGGGAAGCGTTCAGACGCCTGGGGATTCCGGACAGACGGTACGCTACAACCATGCAGTTTCTCAAGCGGCATCGCTGTTATCTGGATTTTCGCCTGTATCGTGGGAAGCAGTCCGGCGGCGCAGAGCCATAGGGGCCGTTTCAGGCCCGGGGGAGGAAATCGACTATGTTTCCATCCGAAAGCGCGGATTCCGATATGTTGATCTTCCGGCTGTCCTGGGCCGACTGCAGCAGGGAGGATATGGACGTTCCGTCCTTGGGATAGATGGAAATGCCCGCGCTGCAGTCGATGGAGAAATTCTGCCCTCCCACTGTCGAAACTTCACTTCGGATCTGGTGCTTCAGCCGCAGCACGCAGCGGCGCGCGTGTTCGATGCGGACGCCGGGCAGCAGGGCCACAAACCCCTGGTGGCCGTATCGAACCAGGATGTCCGTCTCCCGAAGTTCGGTTTTGATGCAATTTGCAATACGCTGGAGAATGGTGTTGCCGACACTGCCGCCGTAGATACGGATGATTTGGTACAGATTCCGTATTTCGAGATAGATCAGACAAACGGGAGACTGCTTCCTGGCGGCCGCTGAAATTACCTGTGGACCGATGGCGGTCAGATAGGAAATGCGGTGGATCCGGGTTGTGGGATCGATGATGTCCTCCGGCTTTGTGCCGTATCGCTTTTTCGCCTCCGATACCATCGGAGCCAGGGAAGCGGAAAGCGTCTGCAGAGTGCTCAGGTCGCTCTGACTGTAGGATATCGGACTCTGGGCATAGAGGGATATCGTTCCAAGCACCGTTCCGTCGGAAATTAACGGAACGACCATCGTGTCGGTAAGGCAGCTGAAATTCCCCTCAATGCCGTGAAATTCGAGCAGCGGATCGGTATTCAACATGGCGCGCCCGTGCGCGGCGACCCATCCGCTGATGCCCTTGCCCATGCCGATCCGGTGCCCCCGCAGCAGATCGGAAAACGCCCCGCAGGCGTATTCGATCCGCACGCAGCCGTTGTCGTCATTGAGATAAAACGCGCAGGTGCTGAAAGGCACCAGCGGCTGGATATGCCGTGCGATGATGGGAAGGAAATCCTGGAACTCGAGATGGCCGATCGCAGTGCTGCAGAACTCGGCAATCCGAAGAAGCTCCGTAGGGATATCCTGGCAAAAACCGTTGTCGTGCGCGGTTGTGTCGGCGTTCGACAGCTCGCGATCCACATTTTCAAAATATTTTCTGAAAGATAACTCTTCGATGTTGGCGGATGCGATTTCAGCCTCGTGCTCCAGCTCGTCGACATGGCTGACGAACAGCCGGACCAGCTCGGGATCGAACGCGGTCCCGCTCTGTTCCTGCAGGATCTCGACAGTTTCGCTGCTTGAAACCGGCAGCTTGTAGGGCCGCGAAAAACGGATGGCGTCGTAGGCGTCCGCGATCGTGAGTATCCGGGCGCCGAGCGGGATTTCCTCCCCCTTTAATCCATCCGGGTACCCGGTTCCGTCGTAGCGTTCGTGGTGATAGCGCACGTACTTCGCGACGGGGAACGGGAAGCGGATCTGCTTGAGGATTTCATCCCCGGCCGTGGCATGCATCTTGATCTTGTCGAATTCCTGCTTCGAAAGCTTCCCCGGCTTGTTCAGGATGTAGTCGTCGATGGCGAGCTTTCCGATGTCGTGAAGCAGGGCGCCCGTTTCAATAGCCTTAAGTTCGTTGGGGTCCTTGATGCCGCAGAGGTGCGCCAGCCTGGTGGCATAAACCCTTACCCTTCGAATGTGCCCGTAGGTGGTCTGGTCTTTGGCATCGACCGCCATCGCCAGTGATTCCACCGTTCGAAGATATAATGCCTCCTGATCTTCCAGGTGCTTCTCTGCTTCTATTTTCTTGTCGTTGTTGACTTTATGCCACCCCCAAATTACGACAATTAAAGGTGCTGCTAAAAATGGCATATATTCGCTGAATTGACGTGTTGTGACAATGATTGTTGCAGCAGCAGCTGATAGTGGGAAATCAATAGCGGAGGGCATGATTCTTTTTGCCCAGCAACTTGCTATAGAACTTCCGATAGACCATGCAATAGCCGTGGAAGTCAATAGTGTGTTGATTATGAAAAAAGCTACTACCATTAAAAGTGCGGGAATAAAAATATCTGCGATCCCAGTGCCACTATGATGAAAGTATTCGTATACACTGCTATAAATCAAAGCAGCGAAAATTGCGCTACTGGTATTGAATGTGATTTTATATATTGGAATTCTTTTTGGATTCCTTACAAAAATACAAATAAGAATAGTGAAGAAGAGTGTTGTAACAATACAGGGCGCGGTTCCATATATCATGGCTATAGCCATGATAATTGCATCGCTTATCCCTACTATTGTATTTGCTGAACGTAAATACTGAAAACCGAGTGCGGTAATAAGAGTGAATAGGGTTAGAACGGACCAGACTAAACTAGGCTCACCTGTAAACACAATCCAACATGCCCATATTGTTATGGGTAGTGCTATGATTGTAAGTGATACTATATATATCTTCAGTTTTGCTGGAAGTTCAGCCCAAGTCATTGCAGTCCGATCCTAACCGTACATAGACTGTATCGACAGACTCCTCTCCAGCATTTATACTTTATCAATTCAATGCCTTAAACACAAAAATACTTATAAATTGAGGTAAATAAACAAAACCTCCCTTTTCTGTGTTACCTCAATTTTGATTTTTAGACAAGGCCTAAATTGTAAATTCCGGTTAGCGGCAATCCCTTATTGCCATCCCCATAAAACAATAGGATTTTCACGGGATTCAAGAATTTCAATGTCAGTCTGCATGCTCTAAATCTCCAAAAAACGCTTGGTTGAGTATTCTGGCTGGCAAATCCTTTTGCAGCATTATAACCAGAGGATTCCACTCGCCATAACCTTCTCCTTCCTAAATTGTTTAAAAGTAACAACCTAGGGGGTAATTCCATTCAAGCACAAACCCTCTTACTGCCGGGAATCATCCCTGCACGTAAAAAGATCCATTGACCTGATGCCCCAAGTAAAACCTGGAACAGTAACAGCTATACTGCAAACAGCTTCAGGTTTTTGCTCTTGCTCGGTTTGTGAGAAATTCCCCGGCCACATGCGTTGTTTGAAGAATCGGCCGAAGATTCTTCCAGACGAGAGAGCTATTCGAGAAAACCTGTTGCCGATCCGCTAAGAAGATCGGCACTGCAGCCATACCCGAATTCCAGGAGGCTGCCGGTACTGCTAACTAATACTTTTGATGAGGGTAACGTAACAGGGTGTTTTTTCAATGTCAACAAAAAAACAAATTTCTATTTAAAATACCATGTTGGGACAATTGGGCGGCATTGGATCTTGAATTGTAAATAAAAAATTGTATCTGAGTTAAGGCAGGTATTCCCAGAACTCGGTCCTGAGCCACCGGATGATTCTCCGGGATGCAATCTGGATAATCATTCGTTTGCCGCACAATATCTTGCCGACTCCCGTCATGCCGGATTTCAGAGAGCCGTCGCTGTTTTCCAGCTCTCCGCGCACAATCACGATCCGGCCCGAGCCGTTCGCGTCGGTGACAGGCGCGATGCTCTGCACCTTCGCTTCAAACCATTTATGGGGGAATCCCCGGACCTTCATTGTGATGGGCAAACCCAGCCGTACGTCCCCGATCTCCTTTTCAGGAATGGCCATCTCTATTGTAACGGTTCCTTCGCTGACGATTTCGCAGAATACGTCTCCCTTGTCAAGATAATCTCCGATGCGGTTGCGCAAATGGGAAGTCGTTATCACCCCGTCGATCGGGCTGCGTATATTCAAAAGGTCCAATTCCTTTACCTGTATTTTCAATTTTTCTTCGAGTTTTAAAACCTGCGATTCCGCCGCGCGGATGTCTTCCTGGCGCGAGCCTGCAAGCAGAAGCTGCAGCTCGCTTTCCGCCTGGGCCAGTTCCTTCCGCTTGATGTCCCGGGTTCGACCTGTTTGTTCCTCGAGAACGCTTAACTGGCCCCTGGCCGCCGAAAGATCCTTTTGGCTGACTTCGAATTCAGTGCGAAGGCGGTCCGCTTCATTATGCGCGATCAATCCATCCTCAAGGAGTCTTTGGGCCCGTTCATAGTTCGACCGGGCATTCGCCAGTTCCGCCTCTTTTTTGGCGACGGTGTCCTGCAGGACCGCGCGTTCGTTGTCGACTTTGGCGGAGTTTTCGTATTCGGCTTTTTTGGTTGCAACCAGCCTTCTGGTTTTATCTATCTCCTCCGGACGGGATCCCGCTCTCAAAAGATCCAGGACGGCTTTCTGCGCGGCCAGTTCTCCCTTGGTTTCCTGGTAGCTGTCCGCCAGGTCCAGGTTCTCGATTTGCGCCAGCAGTGAGTTCGCGGCGACCCGGCTGCCCTCATCGACGAAAATTTTTATTATGTGCCCTTCGACTTGAGGCGTTACCTGAACATGCTGGAGCGGGACGATGGTGAAATCGCCGGAGATTTTCAGCTCCCACGGGAGAAAAGCGCACAGGAGGATCAAAAGGATCAGGATCGAAAGCTTGGGGCTTTTAAAGACGCGTGAAAAAACCGCCTTTAAAAACTTTCCGGAAGCGGAGGCGTTTTCCTTTTTGACCACGGGCACCGCCATTAGAAAAAGCATTGAAGTCATAATTACACCCCACGTCCGATACTCATGCACCATCCAGCCGCCGATGAGATGGAACATATAGACGATAATTCCTATCGTGAACAGGCAGGAGGCGGTTCCGTAAAGGAAAAGTATTCTTCTTTCCCCGGGACCGGGGCCGTCATTTCGGAAACTTCCGTTGCCCGTCAGCCATGAATACCATTTTTGCTTCACGTAGGTAAGAGCTTTCGGCCTCAGGTTGGGAACTTCGATGTAATCACTCAGCATGTAATACCCGTCCAGGCGGATCAGGGGGTTGAAGTTAAAAAACACCAGTATCCCGTTAAAAAGGATACTGATGAGGCAGATGCGGCTGAAAATTGTTTCCGGAGCCGCCAGCCTCCATATGACAGTCGCGGCGGCCCAGAGGAACAGCTGAATGTACCCTCCGGCCAGAGCTACGAGAATTCTTTCCCGTTTTTTAAGCATCCACGCATCGCTGACATTGCAGTAAAAAGCGGGGATAAAATAGAGGAACATTATCCCCATCTCCTCCACTTTCCCGCCATAGTGCTTCAGGGCGATGCCGTGGGCGAATTCATGGACCGTCATAATGGCGACCACAACAACCAGGATAAGGGGCAGGGAATATATGGAGAAAAGCTCCGCCAGGGAATGGAACAGGGATTCCCGGTGCAGTATTGAGATGATTAAGGCGGCGATGGCGAGAAAGCCGAAAAAATACTGAAAAGACGCACTGAAAAAGAAGCGGAATTTTTCTTCCAGACGCGTCAGTAGATTGTCCGGATTAAAAGTCCCTATTTTTACATGAAGAAGATTCTGGATTCTCCCGCGTTTGGGCCCGTCCATGTTTCCGAGTTTTGCCCGGCAATACGGGTGATCGAGCAGCAGGAGGTTCTGCAGTTTCTCCGTGAATTCCCGGATCTGTTCGGTGGTTGCCTCCACTCCCTGTTCCCGCGATACCTCGGCGGCAATGGAATCGTAATCCTGCAATCCCGTCAGACGGGCCAGTACGGAAGCCTGTACAAGAGAAAAACGATAAAAACGGCGTGTGGCCGGATCTTTGATTATTATCCCTGAGTTCTGCTCCCAGTGGATTTCAAGATCCGATCGCATCTTTGCGCTTGTTTCCGCCATTTCGGGTCCCGGGCGAGTACTGCCGACAATTTACTTTATGGTTGCGCATGATAGTAATAGATAGAAGGAATTTCAATGAGAATGCGCGGTCAATCAATTCCCGCAGGCCTCAATTCCGTGGAAACGCGTTCCTTCAAAGAGGGCAAAACGGAGGGTCCGAATTATGGCGGAACACGCTGTCATTGTTTTCCAGATTGAGTTATTGTATAAAGGCGCTTCGGTATAAATGCTGCCAGTTCTAAAAGGAGGGACCATGCTACGAAAATTCGGTATCGTTCTATTTATTATGACTCTGGTTGTTGCTTTCAGCGCCTGTGGAGGCAAGGAAGAGGCCGGCTCGGAAGCCGCGAAAGCCCCGGCGAAGGCATCCACGCCAAAAGTAGTGCCCGGGGAGATGGTGCTGATCCCGGAGGGAGAGTTTATTCTGGGGACCGACGACAAGGAACACCCTACGGCCTATTACTCGGGCCGTACGATGACCCTTCCCGCGTTCTGGATCGACAAATACGAAGTGACCAATATGGAGTTCATGGATTTTTCCATCAAGGCAAGCTACGCGGGGGAAGGGGCCAAAGAGGGCAAGGACTGGCGCATTTTCTTTACGCCGGAAAAAGCCAACGTTCCGGTGGTATTCATTACCTATAACGATGCTGAAGCTTATTGCAAGGCCAATGGGAAAAGGCTGCCCACGGAGTTCGAGTGGGAAAAGGCCGGCAGGGGAACGGAAGGGTTCCGCTATCCCTGGGGAAATGACTGGGATGCCAGTAAAACCAATACTTACGAATCCGGTTTCGAAAGTCCGGTTGCCATTGGTAAATTCGTCGACGACATGAGCCCGTTCGGCGTACACGATATGATGGGCAACGTTCAGGAGTGGACGTCCTCAAAGTACCAGCCCTACAAAGGCGGTAAGAAGGATCCTAATGCCAGCGAAGACATGAAGGTTGTTCGGGGATTATCCTACCTCTATCGAGGAAGACTGGGATCCATATACGAACGGACGGCCTACGTACCGAACTATCTCTCGAATTTCGGATTCCGGTGCGCCAAGGATACAACCCCCGAAGAAGCCGCCGGCGCCCAGTAGGCTTCGCAGTTCCGGTTTTGATGATTTCACGTCCAGGCGGAGAAGACATTCTCATGACTTCTCCGCCTGCGCGTTTACACACCCAGCCCGGTCATAAAATTCTCAAAATTAAACATTTCAGATACCTGGTTTCCGGCATGCCCGACAATACCGGGTGGTCGTTCGCCTGGCCGCGTGTTTCCAGAACCTGGACATACCGGTGGGCGTTGAGGGCGGCTTCGCATACAAGTTCAAGGAAATTTGATTCCGACATGTGATGGGAGCAGCTCGATGTAATGAGGATTCCCTCCGGTTCCAGGAGCTTGATCGCTCTCAGGTTGATTTCCTTGTACCCCTTTCGGGCGCCGCTGAGAGCCTTGCGGTTCTTGGCAAACGCCGGCGGGTCCAGACAGATCGTATTGAACCGTTGTCCCGAACTTTCCAGCCCCCGCAGGTAATCGAAGACATTGCCTTCATCGAAGCGGACATTGTCCGATTTATTGAGAGCCCGGTTGCGTTCGGCCATTGCGAGGGAGTCGGCCGATATGTCCACGGCCAGAACCGATTCGCACGATCGGGCGAAATGAAGGGCAAACGCGCCGGTGTTTGTAAAACAGTCGAGAGCGCGGCCCGAAGCATACGTGCGCCCGCAAACGCGGTTCCGGCTTTGATCCAGGAAGAATCCGGTTTTCTGGCCCAGGCGCAGGTTGACCAGGAAACGGATCCCGTCTTCCCGGATTTCGACCTCGTCGGGGACTTTCCCGTACAGGATGCCCTGTGTTTCATCCAGACCCTCAAGCGTGCGGGCTTTGACGTCGTTTCGCTCCAGTATGCCGGACGGCTGCAAAAGATCGCGCAGAGTATCGGTCAGAAAGGGTTTGAGGGAGTCCGATCCATAGGACAGGGTCTGAAGAACCAGGTGCCTGTCGTATCGATCCACGATGATGGCAGGCAGCATGTCTCCCTCTCCGAATATCAGCCTGCACGCGGACCCTTCATGCAAAAATTTATGCCGTCGGGAAACAGCGTTTTCGATGCGTGCCCGGAAAAACTCAGGCGAGGGGCGCTCTTCGGAACGGGAGATGATGCGAAGGCGAATTTGCGAGTTGCGGCTGTAAAATGCGTAGCCGAGAAGATTGCCGGCGCCGTCCGCGACCTGTACTATCGGCGGGTTCGAGTCCTCCGGTTCCCGGACTACATCGCCCGCATATATCCAGAGGTGGCCTCCGCGCAGCCTTTTAACGGCACGGGCGGAAATCTGTGCCCGGTGTTCAATGATGAATGGATCCACAAAACCCCTTGATTAAAGATTAAAGATTGAAGATTGAAGATTGGGGCTGAAGGTATTCGTTAAGTTCATTTGAAAAAGATCCGCTTGTTTGGTTCATGACTGGTTTCGGTCTTTTCATCGAATAACGTTTATTCGACATCCAGAACACATCCCTCGAGACCTTTCATCCTGCCGTTAATTTCTAATCTGCAATCTTCAATTTATTGAGAGGGAATGCCTGCTTTATATGTTTGATCGCTTCTTTTCTGGAACTGAGTACGCCTTCCAATTGCAGATCCTCAACGGTCCGAAGCATTTTTTTGAAAAGCGGTCCCGGTTTGTAGCCCAATGAAATTAAATCCTCTCCCGTGATCAACGGCGGAGCGTTCAGCTGGCTGGCATACTCTCTGAGTTTCCTTCGGCATAAGTTATAGCACTCGAGAGCGATTCCGCTGCTGCGGGCGCATACCCGGTGAAGTTCCAGGTGGTCTGCGAAATCAGGCTTGCGCAGCAATCTCTTCAGTGCGCTTTCCTTCATTTCCTTCGCTTTAAAGATAAGCGGTTGTGTCCGTACGAGGTCCGCCACCCGTTCGATTTCCTCTCTGGACATCCGCAGGCGGCGGCATATTTTCTCCGCTGTTTTCCCGCCGAGTCCGGCGTTTTCTTCTGAAGGGATCGGGCTTTCGCCCGAAAAGCCGGCACAGGAGCCTGCATTGTGCAGCAGTGTGCCCAGCGCCAGTTCCGGGGAGGGACGATGCAGCCGCGACAGGGCATTCCCGGTCTGTTCCAGCATATCCGCGCGTGAACCGGGGAAGGGTGCGATCCCGTGAATTGCTTCGACTTCAGGCAGGATGTGCGCCAGCAGACCGCTTTCATGCAGCATTTCGAGTCCGGAACCGGGCGCCGGTCCGGTCACGATCCCGATCAACTCATCCCGAATCCTTTCCCCGCTGACCTGAAGAATACCCGGCGCAAGTTCCCGGATGGCTTTCCACGTCTCCGCTGTGATAGTGAAGCCGAGGTCGCATGCAAAACGAATCGCTCGCAGCATACGGAGCCTGTCCTCTGCAAGCCTTTCGCGGGGATTGCCGATGGCCCGGATTTTCTTTCTTTTCAGGTCGGTTTTGCCGCCGACATAATCGATCAGGCGATCGGCTTCAGGGTCGTAAAACAGTCCGTTGATGGTGAAATCCCTTCGGCGTGCATCCTGAAGCGGTTCCGAAAAGGTCACGGAAGACGGGTGGCGGCCGTCGTGGTAGGCTTCATCGCTTCGAAATGTGGCGACTTCATACGCGCGCCCGTACATGCGGACCTGCACGACCCCGAATTGAATCCCGATAGCGGTTGAATGAGGGAAAAGCCGCAGCACCTCCTTCGGATGAGCGCTGGTGGCGATGTCGATATCCTTCGGTTTCCGATTGAGAAGGAAGTCCCGCACGCAGCCTCCCGCAAAAAGAGCTTCATGACCGTCCTGTCGAAGCTTTTTAACAATCCGCTGTGCGGCTTTGATCATGATAGCATCACTGCAGCTTATCCATGTATTTATTCCAGTTGTCGTCCTTGAACATCCGCCGGTACAGGGCCCTGTATTTTCTGAAGTTTTTCTTGTCTCCAAGGTTGTAGTAGCTGAGCGCCATTCGGACATAAAAAAGGTCGTCGTTAAGGAACCGCCGGGCTATCTTCAGGGTTTTTTCTCCCTCTTCCATGGCCTCTTTATAGCGTCCCAGCTCATAGTAGTTATCGGTAAGGTAACTGCGCGCTTCCGCTTTTTCCTCTTTCTTTCTGGGATTGCGGCGCAGCATTTCCAAAGTTACCAAAAGGGACTTTTCAAACGACTCAAGGCGGAAATAACACTCGGCAATTTTGAGGTAAAGCCAGTTCTGGTCTTTTTTCTTGCCGGTGATCTGGTTCAATTCAAAGATTTTTTCATATGTTTCCAGCGCCATCTTGTAATTGGACAGAAGATGGTAGCAGCCGCCCATTTTGAGCTGGATGTCGTCCCGGCGTTCGAAATTCGGATCCAGCTCCAGCACTTTTGAAAAATGTTTAATCGCCTCATGGTACTGGTTCAGCCCCATGTAATTGTTGGCCATGCTTTCATACAGATAGCTCAATCCCGGATCGTTGTCGCTGATGACCTGGATCGCTTTTTGTGAGCAGCGTATCGCTTCGTCATGCCTGCCCAGGGCTTCGTAATTGCGGCCCATTCCGGCGTACAGCATCCAGCGGGTGTCTTTCTCCTGGCTGCCCGCATACTTTTCGCAGATTTTCCTGGCTTCGAGAGACTGCGCGAACTTTCCGTGGTATTCATAGAGAGCGCCGAGATGGAAGTACACGAAGCCGTACATGTCCTCCATGAATTCCGGCTTATCCGGTTTAAACAGGCGCGCGGATTGCTGCAGGTATTTGAAGGCCTCTTTATCGTTTCCCGAATTGAAGTAACAGATGCCGATCTGGCCTGCGAAATAGGCTTTTAAATTGGGTCGATTCCGTATAGTTAATCCCTGGGAATAGACGCGGACCGCCGCCGCGTATTCTTCTTTATGGAACAGCTCTTCCCCGTAAGCATCCAGGAGGGCTATTCTTTCTTCAGTGGAGGCGGCACTCTTCAGTTTTGCATCAAATTGTTTTTGGTTCACGCTGGCAGTCCTCTAAAGAATTTATGAAAAGACAATAAACTATACCGTAAAGCTGCACCTTCGCCTCCCGTCGGCGGCATCCCTTTTGTCACTGGTAGACTATGATGTACCCGGGATGAACCGTTATCCTCTTGATGGAGTAAGGCAACCGGGAGGGCTGCAGCGGATTGAAAGACGAATCCTGCGACTCGCATACAGCCTCAACGACTTCCTCTATGAGAAGATTCGGAAGCATTCTGCCGTCGAAGCGGGCCTGCTCCAATTGGACCTGCCCTTCACCGTCGTCGCTGAGAATTTTTCCCCGGCCGGTGATCACATGGGTTCCCGTAAATAACAGGGAAATATATTTAGGGACGGATTTTGATGGTATTTCCTTCAGGCAGTCGAAATCAACGGATGCCAGGCCTTCCAGAACATCCTGTTTAAAGGTCATTTTCAGTGCTCTCAGGCATGTCTGATATTCCGAATCCGGACTCAGGGTCAGGTAGGAATTTATTTCCTCCTCCGTAATACGGGTAGTTCGTTCCTTGCCCGATTCTTCCTGCCCGTCAAATTCCCTGATGCTCTTAAACTTTTGCCCGCATCTTTCCGCTGACTCTTCCGAAACGGAAAGAGGATGAGTACCGACGCGCGCCGCAACGGTCCATGCCGGCAGTATCAGGATGAGAATTCCGATCACGGGTAAAGCTCTGCACTTGTATGCAGGCCGGACGGATTGAACCAATGCTGAATGAACGGCGGTGTCAACGGATGATTTTGAGCGTCCGTTTCCAGCGCGTTTTGCTGAAGAAATTTTTGACGACGTTGACATATTGTTTAAGCCGGTCTAAAAGGCCGGTCCGAAGATATTCGTCTCTCGGTGTTTCAAAGGACCAGTATATGATGAGAGCTTTGCCTAAAAAGTAATCGCGGGGAACGGTCCCCCAGAACCTGCTGTCCATGCTGTTGTCGCGATTGTCCCCCATAGCAAAATACTGATCCTGGGGGACGTAAAAAGGTTCATCGTAGGATTTGTTCCGGTCCGGGTACGATTCCACAACCTCCTCATTCAGAATCTGTCCGTTTACTTCAACCGCGGATTCCATTACTTCGATTTCATCCCCCTTTTTCGGGATGTACGCAGGTCCGTAATGATCGTGGATGCTTCCGGGATTGATGAACTGCGTATACTTTTCATCCAGCGGATGATCATTTATATATACGGTGCGTCCTTTTACCTCAATCTTGTCTCCGGGCAGTCCGATCAATCGTTTGACGTAAGCGACTTCCGGTTTTTCCGGGTATTTGAAGACAATGACATCTCCACGCTTCGGTTCACGGTAGGGCAGAATTTTGGAAAAAAAGCCGGATTCGCCATATATGAATTTGTTGACGAGAAGATGGTCTCCTATAAGGAGGTTGGATTCCATCGATCCCGTTGGGATTTTAAAAGCCTGGACAACGAAGGTGGTTGTAAAAAGAGCGATAATGGCCGTAATGACTATGGTTTCAAAAAGGTCCCGAGACTGAGATTTGCGAAATTCCAAAATGCCTCCCCGTAATAATCAACCAATAAATGATTTAGCTTACCATAGCCTCGGCCTGCAAAAAATAGTTACGTATCTTGCCGGCTGCTTCGAGGGCTTGTGTTCATTCCACTGCAATACCCGTCTGGAGAAATACAGGCTGATGATGGACGGTATATGGACACCGATGAAGGGAATATGGTAGAGTTACCATCCGCTAAAGTGGTGTAACGGGATTATTTGTGGGCGGTTAGCTCAGCTGGCAGAGCATCGGTTTTACACACCGGGGGTCACAAGTT
>CAZPHK010000035.1:0-29902 GCA_964586015.1 uncultured Acidobacteriota bacterium
CGGGACGATTTCATACAGGGCCGTGACCGTATGCCCCGCGCCGATGACGCCGGCCTTCTTCGTGTCATCGTTGAATTCCTCCTTGGGCATGACCCTGTCTTCGTATCCGATCAGGCGGTAGGCGCCGACCCGGCCGGGATTGAACTCCACCTGGATCTTGACGTCCTTGGCGACGCTGATCAGCGTGGCGTTGATCTTCTCGACCAGGACCTTCTCCGCCTCCTGGATTGTGTCTATATAGGCGTAGTTGCCGCGGCCCTTATCGGCCAGAAGTTCGAGCGTGTCGTCCTTGTAATTCCCCATACCATAGCCCAGGGCGCTCAGGAAGACGCCGCTTTCGGCCTTTTCCTCAATCAGGCGCGTCAGGTCTCCGTGGCTGGTGATTCCGACATTGAAATCGCCGTCGGTCGCAAGGATGATGCGGTTGGCGCCCCCCCGGATGAAGTTCTTCTGCGCGGTTTCATAGGCCAGCTGGATACCTGACGCCCCGTTGGTGCTTCCGCCCGACCGCAGGGTATCTATTGCACGGTGTATCTCCCACTTCCGGTCTCCCGGCGTGGAAGGGAGCGCCACCCTTGTGGACCCCGCATAGGTAACGATGGCGACATGATCGGTCTTCGTCAGTTGATCGACCAGCGCGTGCAAAGAGTCCTTTACCAGCGGAAGCTTGTTCCGGTCGGCCATGGACCCCGACACATCGACCAGAAACACCAGATTGGTGGCCGGGCGCTCCTTCGGATCCACGTCGAGCGCCTTCAACCCGATCCGGAGCAGTTTGTGTTCGGTATTCCAGGGCGCTTCGGTCATCTCGAAACGGGCGGCGAAAGGATCCCCGTTGTCCGGCCCCTTGTAGTCGTAGTCGAAGTAGTTGACGAGCTCCTCTATCCGCACTGCATCTTTCGGAGGAAGATTGTCGCCCTCGAGAAAACGCCGTATGTTCGAATAGGAAGCCGTGTCCACGTCGATCGAGAATGTGGAAAGCGGGTTCTGCGCCGTTTCCATGAAGGGATTGTCGACGACATTTTCATAGGATTCCGTATTGAACTTTTCCGTGGAGACAGGAGGCATTCTCCTCTCGCGCGGCCAGAGCGGCGGTTTCGGCGGCGGCGGAGCAGGGAAACGCACACGGCTGCGTGCCAGATCGGCATCTACGCCAGAACGAGTGGCCACCTGTATCTGTCCATGGCCACGTCCCATTTCAGCATCGACGGGTTCTGGAACCAGGTTAATTTTGCCAAGTTGTTCCGGATTGAGATGAACGGGAGAACTCATACCGGTCGCATAGCGAACGTCGTTGACTGTCACGCCGTCGCGCTGGATATTGACCTGATCGGCACTGATCCCGGCAAGCTTGGTCTGGTCCGCCTCCCAAATCTCGTTCGGCGTCATATTCACGCCGCCCATCACTTTGATGAGATCCAAGGCATTGCTGTTGACAAGAGGCTTATCCTTCGCCCGCCCTTCCGGCAGAACCATGCCTACGGACGGATTCGATGCCAGCAATACATCTTCGACAGGCACCGACACTTCTACATTCAGTTCCAAGCCGGCGACGGGCAGCTTGAAATCCAGTCTTCTTTTTGAAGCTTCGGCCAGCTGGACGTTCGTATAAGTTTGCTTCTGAAAACCGGGCATATCTGCGGTGACGGCGTATTTCCCCGATTGAATTCCGGAGAAAGAATAGACCCCGGAATCATTCGTCATCGCCTCTTCGGCTACTCCGATATCTATATTCGTCAGTATAATGTCTGCGCCCGGCAGAACGCCGCCGGATTCATCCACGACAAGACCCGATATGGAGGGTTCTTTCGCGGCCGATACCGTCGATTGGACAAGGGCGAGAACATCAGGAATTTTGGCTGCGGGCATCGGGAGTTTCGACTGCGGCTTCTTCTCCGCAGCCAGAACGGGAGCCGCTACAGATTCACCTTTTCGGGATGCCTCTTCGGATTCCATCGGCGTTCCCTGCACCGTCACGGACGTCGGGGCAAGTTCGACATTGGGTGTCTTTCCTTTTGAGATGGACTTATCAGATCCTGAGGCGCGTGCTGCAGTATTTCTCGCTGAAACCGCCCTGGACTCCTTCGCGATTTCGGCGCCGGCAACTTCAGCGGGAGCGGATTTCGCGGCGGATGCCTCTTCATCCGCTTTCGGTTCGTAAGTCTTGACACCGGAAGCCTCAGGGGTAGGGGCTGTATGTTCAATACGAAGATCCGCTATCAAAGTCCCCGCTCCTGAAGAATCGTTTCTATCCATCTTCAACTGAACCACCCAGACGGACACGGTCAATAGAAGCAGGGCCGCGACCCCGGACAGGGCCCACGCCGGCCGGGACAGGAACCAGCTTCTGCTCTTTGTCGCCTGCGATTCGATCCTGTCCCGTTGGGCTTCCGTCAATATCGCGGGCGATTCATTTTTCAGGCTGTCGTTCAGCAAATCCGCGGTCCTGCGGATCTCTTCCACCATCTGCCGGATCTCTTCCGACTCCAGCAAAATTCGTTCAAGTTCCGCTCTCTCCTTTTCGTCCTTTATTTCGCCGAGAGCGTAGGCGGTCCATCGAGGATCGTTGGCGTCTATCTTCATTTTCCCCTCCTCACCACCTTGAAATCAGGTCTGGTCTGGATTGTTTCCCGTATCGTTTTCAAACCGGTATGAATAAGAAAGCCGACATTGCCGACCGAAAGATTGGCGATCCGGCTGATTTCCCGGTAGCTCAAATCGCCCATGAATTTCAGCCGCAGCACCTCCTGCTGATTGGGCGGCAATTTTCGCAGAACATCCAGGACCTCCATCAGCTGTTCCCTCTGTTCCAGGGCTGCAGGAAATTCCGGTGGAGCGGGAATGTCCTGTAGCCGGGCTTCATCGATTCCTGTCATCCTTTTCTCCTTCCTGCGCACATCCAGCGCCCGGTTGCGGCATACCGTGTACAGCCAGGGCGCCAGGTGATCGTCCTTCAACGAGAACTTCTGGCGGCACAGCTTCAGGAATGTGTCCTGAACCACTTCGCGCGCCCTTTCGAGATCCCGTGTAATGTGCGCCGCGTAGCGAATCAGCGGTTGCTCGAATCTGGCCAGAACGGATTGGATCCAATCGGGATCTTTTATGGTCATTTAGTTCTCGTTCGCTTTTTAGCATCCCTATCTGAAACAACGATCCGACAGGAAATTTCTTAGAGAAAAAATAAAAAATTACAGATTAAAAATTGAAGATTGAAAATTATAGAATAAAAACACACCCGGTGGAACTCGGAGGATTGCAGGAAAAAAGATTAAAAATTGAAGATTGAATATTGAAAAGCAATCGATCACGATTAGAAGGCATTGCTTTCTTAATCCGGTATATCCGAAAACATTACACTAAATATTCTTTTTCCCCTGAGGAGATAAAATGGAAAGCACGCCGGACTTTAAGAACAGAAAAGGACTTCTGATATTTTTCGGCGTTATTCTTTTGCTGACGGGCGGGATATCCCTGCTTTTCGCCGTTTTAACACTATTTACAATTGCGCTGCAACAAACCGCAGCATTTCAGGGCCGGCAAATTCCAATATCCTCCGTGCTGCTCGGCGTATTCTTTTACACGGCGATGGCGGCCGCCTTTATAACACTCGGCGTCGGCTCGATTCGGACACGAAGATGGGCCCAGTCCCTTACCCTGCTTTTTTCCTGGCTTGTACTTATTGCGGGCGCCGTAACTTTGGTTTTAATTATTTTCTATGCCGGGGACATGTTCGAGCAGATCGGCGCAGTTGCTCAAATCGATCCAACGGTTCTGAATATAGTGTTAATAATCACATACGTCTTCATAGCGGTATTTTTCATCCTGGTACCCGGAATATTCATTCTGGTTTATCAAAGTAAGAGCGTAATCAAAACAGTGCAGAAATATGACTCCAGGGAGAACTGGACGGACAAGTGCCCCCTCCCGCTGATGGCGCACAGTTTTTTCCTGTTGTATGTGGCTATAGCCCCGCTCTTTTTAATATCGTTCGGCCTTGTCGTACCCTTCTTCGGGATCTTCCTGGCCGGGTGGCCGGCCGCGATTTTTTATTTGGCCAATTCCATAATATGCATCTATCTGGCCATAGAGGTGTACAGGCTGAACATCCGCGCCTGGCACTATTCCCTGTACCTGTTCCTCCTCTGGCTTGTTTCAGCCTTTATCACCCTGCTCAACAATGACTGGACGGAAGTCTATCAATATATGAACATCCCGGCGGAGCAGGTCGCCGTGATGAAAAACATGGGATATCTGTCCAACAGGAGTATGCACATAATGTTGTTGCTGACATTCGTTTCTTATCTAATATTCTATTTCTACGCGAAAAAGTATTTCAAAAAAAATGAAGCCGTTGCACGTTGAACGTTTGAACGTTGCACTAATTAGGGAATTCGATAGCTGAAGTGGTGAAACCGTTTACAAAAGCAAAACGCAGAGATGCAGAGGATATTAAAACCTCTGCGAGCCTCTGCGGTGAAGTTTTTCAGGTGCTAGCCGTTTTTCTGCTCGAAATCTTTCATGAATTCGACCAGGGCCTCGACGGATTCAAGAGTGACGGCATTGTAGATGCTGGCGCGAATGCCTCCCACGGACCGGTGGCCCTTCAGACCGATAAAGCCGGCTTCTTTCGCCTGTTTCACGAACTCGTCTTCCAGTTCCTCTTTGGTCAGCCGCCACACCACATTCATGACCGAACGGCTTTCCTTCTCGACCGGGGAACGCCAGAATTCGCTGAAGTCGATCAGGTTGTACAGCAGCGCCGCTTTTTCCCCGCTCTTTTTCTCGAAGGCGGCGACTCCGCCGTTCGACTCCAACCATTCGCAGACCAGCTTCACCATGTACACGGCCCAGGTATTCGGTGTGTTGTAGAGGCTGCCGCCTTCCACATGTGTGCTGTAGCGCAGGAATAACGGAACGCTTCCGGAAGTGCGTTCGACCAGATCTTTCCGGATAATGACGACGGCAAGGCCCGAGGGCCCCAGGTTCTTCTGGGCGCCTGCGTAAATCATCCCGAATTTGTCGACATCGATGGGTCTTGAAAAGATTTCGCTGGACATGTCCGCGATCAGGGGAACTTTTGTTTCCGGAAACTGAGCCCAGCGGATACCGCCGATTGTTTCATTGGAGCATATGTGCAGATATTCGGCATCGGGGGATATTTTCAACTCCTCCGCTTTGGGAATTCTTGAATAGCTGTCCGCTTTCCCGCTCCAGAGTACCTTCGCGGCGCCGGTCAGTTTCGCCTCCTTGATCGCCTTCGAGGCCCAGCTGCCTGTATCGACGTAATCCGCGCTTTTCCCGGGCCGCCGCAGATTCATGGGGATCATCGCGAACTGAAGACTGGCGCCTCCCTGCAGGAAAAGGACCGCGTAATCGTCGGATATCCCCAGTAAACGCCTGATTCCGGATTCCGCCCCTTCGATAATCGCCTGGAACTCCTTGGATCGATGAGATAACTCCATGACCGACATACCGGATTCTGCAAGGTCCAGTAATTCCGCTTGAGCTTTTTCGAGGACTGCCAGAGGCATTGCAGCCGGTCCCGCATTGAAATTATGCACACGTGCCATTCAAATTCCCCCACTTTAAATTAACAAAAACGACCCGAACATCTTACCCCTTAAATAGAATATATACACAATTATTTCAACAATAAGCGTGGTCCGACATCAAATTATCACCTATAATAGCCGGCACCGCATGCGTCTGTGAGTGAATTCAAAAAGGAAAAGACTATGCCCGGGAAGCGACTTTTCTTCGGATGGTGGGTTTTATTCGGAATATTCACCAGCTATACCGCACTGGTCGGCATCCAGGTCTTTTCCCTGCCGCTGCTCTACCCTGTACTGGAGAGGGAATTCGGCTGGTCCCACGACCAGGTCACCTTCGGCGCCACCATATTCTTTCTTACGGGAGCGTTTCTCACGCCTCTGGTGAGTCCGCTTTTTGACCGATTTTCGGTACGGAATTTCATGATTGCCGGCGCCATTTTCACCGTCCTTGCCTTCTTCGGCTACAGCAGGCTGCAGACTGTCGGATGGATGGTTTTCATTTACATGGTATTTTCCCTGTCGCAGGTCTGCGCCGGGCAGGTGCCTACAATGCTTATTGCAGCGCGCTGGTTCCGGCGCCGCCGGGGTATTGCATTCGGCATTACATTGATGGGACCCGACATAGGCGGGGCCATTTTCCCGCTTATAATGAGGCCTTTTCTTGTAGCCGGCGAGTGGCGCCAGATGTTGATCCTTCTCATGGTCATCTCCGGAGTCATGATGCTGCTGCCGATGATTTTTTTCATACGCAGCCGTCCGGAAGACAAGGAATTGCTTCCCGACGGCGATCCCATGGAAACGGAAACATCCGACAACCGGGAACAGAAAACAACACACACCGGACTCACCCTGAAGGAAGCGTTGCGGACACCGGCATTCTATATCCTGGCATTCACAACCGGTTCCCTGTGGTTCTGCATGAACGGCATTACCCAGCACCAGTCCCTTTTCATGGATGGAGAGCTCGGCCTTTCCATGGACACCCTGCCGGTCATTGTCAGCGCCATCTTCTGGTTTGCCATTATCGGCAAACTCTCGATCGGATATTTAAGCGATCATTTCAACAAAATCCTGATGATGTTTACGGTGATCGTAATCCTAGCCGGCGGACTGGTGCTGCTGAGGATATCCAGCGCCGACAATCTATTCGGCCTATACTGCTATGCAGCGGCATTCGGCATCGGCTACAGCGGTACCTTTACAATGATACAGCTGGTCATCGCGGAATTTTATTCCGGCCAATCCTACGGTAAGATTCTGGGCGTATTGACGATGGTGGACGTCGGCGCCGGGGGCATTGCCATCACCGTTCTTGCCAAAATGCAGGGAGCCTATAACAGTTACCTTCCGGTAATCGAATTTTTAACAGGACTTACCTGCTTCGTGGCCGTCCTGATCCTGCTGCTCTACAGGATGCGTCGAAACACCCGGCGTGACACGCTCCCGGCATCATGAAGGAAGCAGAAGTCGGATCTCGTCCATAAAACGACATTCATGTGTTAGAATTGCGGGTGAACAGCCTGTGCCCCCCCTCCGGTCGGTAACGACCTATGTTGCACGGCAGCACTCGAATGGAGGATTTATATGCCGGAAGATCCCAAAGATAATAAAACAGAAGTCAAACAAGGCCTCAGCCGCCGCGGTTTCCTGGGTTCGGTCGGCGCCGGCGCCGTCGTGGCGGTTTCCCTTAAGGACATGGCGCCTGCGCGGGCACAGGAAATTGAGGCGACCGGCAAGACAGCCACAATTCAGCTTATTGTCAACGGCTCCAAAAGGAAGGTTCTTGTGGAACCCCGATGGTCGCTGGCTTATGTACTTCGCGAAGTCCTGGGCCTGACCGGGACCAAGATCGGATGTGAACGCGGCGAATGCGGAGCATGCACCGTCCTGATCGACGGGAAGCCGCAATATTCCTGCCTGACGCTGGCCGTTGAAGCCGAAGGACGCGAAATCACAACGATAGAGGGCCTGATGCAGGGAGACAAACTCGGCCCCGTACAGCAGGCCTTTCTCGAAGAGGACGCCTTCCAGTGCGGTTTCTGCACATCGGGTCAGATCATGGCGGTCGAGGGCATGCTGCGCCGGAATCCGGAGCCCGATATCGATCAAATCCGCACCGGCGTCAGCGGGAATATCTGCCGCTGCGGCGCCTACAAAAACATTTTCAACGCCGCGGAAAAAGCGTCCCGCCTTAAAAAACAGGGAGGTGCATCCTAATGGCATTCTACGAAGAACAGGCAGAAGCATTGCGCAAAGGATATGAACCCACGCCACCCCCTGAAGAAGAAATGGCGTCATGGGGAAAAACAGATATCGTGGGCAAGCCGCTTCCCCGCGTGGACGCCTTCGAACGGGTATCCGGGAAAGCGCAATATACTTACGACATCAACCTTCCAAATATGATATACGCGGCCATCCTGCGCTGCCCGCATGCCCATGCGATGGTCAAAAGAATCGACACCGGCGCCGCCGAAAAAATGCCGGGGGTCGTCGGGGTGCTTACGGGCGAATCCCCGGGCACAGACATTCCCTGGTACGGAGGCATGGGTGGCGCCCAGAGCAAACTCTTCGATCCGCACTGCCGGTATGAGGGGGAGGAAGTGGCCGCCGTGGCCGCACAGACTCCCTACCAGGCGTGGGATGCGCTGAAAGCCATCAAGGTGGAATACGAGGTCCTGCCCTTCGTCATCGACCCGGAAAAAGCCCTCGAACCGGATGCTCCCAAGCTGTTTGCCGGCGGGAATTCGACAGGCAGGGGCATGCCCTCCAACCGCGGAGACGTCGAAAAGGGCTTCGCGGAAGCGGATGTGGTACTGGAAGAGACCTTCCGCACTCCCGTTCAAATGCACACCCCGATTGAAGCGCACGGATCGGTCGTAAAATGGGACGGCGACAAAATCACGATTTGGGATTCCACCCAGGGTGTGTATGCCGCCTGCATGATGGACTTCGCCCGAACCATGAAGCTGCCCTACAACAACGTTCGCGTGATCTGCCGTTACGTGGGCGGCGCCTTCGGATCGAAACTGGAACTCGGCAAATACACCGTCATTGCCGCCCTCCTCGCCCGCCGGTCCGACCGCCCCGTAAAGCTGATGCTGTCCAGGGAAGAAACCATGCTCTGCGTCGGCAACCGCTCCGAAGCCAGGATGACCCTGAAGGCGGGGGTCAAAAAGGACGGCACCCTCACCGCGCTGAAATTCGAGAACTTCACGACTCCGGGCGCCTATTCCAACATGGCTTTCGTTTCCATGATCATTCAGGAGCTTTACAAATGCCCCAATGTCTCCACAACGGAAAGGGGCGCCTACACCAATGCAGGCCGTGCGCGCGCCTTCAGGGCCCCGGGATTTCCCGAAGGAGCCTGGGCGCTGGAACAGATGATGAACATGCTCGCCGCAAAAATCGGCATGGACCCGGTCGAATTCCGGCTTAAGAATTTCACCGACATAAGCAACGGCATGATGGGAAGGGGTCGGCCATACTCCAGTGCCGGTTTGAAGGAATGCCTGATCCAGGGCGCCGAGAAATTCGGATGGAAGGAAGCCAAGGCGCAAAAGAAGAACGGCGGTCCTATCAAGCGGGGCTTCGGCATGGCCGCGGGGCTCTGGATGATGGGATCGGGCGGGCCGCCCTATACGGCCGAAGTCCGGATGTTTAGCGACGGTGGCGTTACGATCAAAACCGGGGCCATGGATCTGGGAACCGGGACGAAAACCGCCGCCGCCATGGTGGTGGCAGAAGAGCTAGGCATCCCGCTTGAAAATATCCGCGTGATCAATGCGGATACGGCAATCACCCCATACGCCTCCAGCAGCGGCGGCAGCCAGACCCTGCCCAGCCTGGCGCCCACCGTGCGCCAGGGCGCCTGGATCCTGAAACGCCGCATCTTCGAGTGGGCGGCTGAAGCGCTGGGCGTTCCCGTCGACGATGTCCAGATAAACGTCAATGAAGTTGCCAGCATCAGCAGTCCTGAAAAGAAGAAAACTCTGGAGGAACTGTTCCGGTCCAAAAACGTGTTGGATGTCATCGCGGTCGGCAACCGGGACCCCAATCCCGCCGACAAGGCCATCCTGCCTTTCGGCGCCCATTTTGCCGAAGTGGAAGTCAACACCGACACGGGAGAAGCAAGGGTTGTCCGGCTGGTAGCGGCCAACGAAAGCGGCCGCGTCATCAACCTGAAGACCTTTGAAAACCAGGTGTACGGCGGCATGACCCAGGGTCTGGGGCTCGCATTGACGGAAAAACGGGTCATGGACCGGCAAACCGGGATTATGTGCAATACGAATCTGCACGACTACAAGGTCCCGACCGCCATGGATGTACCCGTCGATCACGAGGTGGTGCCCGTCGACCTCAAGGACAACGAATGCAACAACGTCGGATGCAAGGGCCTGGGTGAACCGGCGCACGTGCCGGCTCCCGCCGCTATCGCCAACGCTATCGCCGATGCAATCGGCATACAGCCGACCCACGGTCCCATCGACAATAAAATGATTCTTGATCTGCTGCAAAAAGGGGGTGAGTCATGATTAACAACTTTGCATATTTGAAAGCGGGCTCGATCTCCCAAGCAGTGAAAGCATTAAGCGCCGAAGGTGCCAGACTGCATGCCGGCGGGACCGATCTGCTGGGATGTCTCCGGGACGATATCTTCCAGGCCGATACGGTCGTAAGCATCCGCACTATCAAAGGATTGAGAGGAATTGCCGCCGGATCCGGCGGAGGTCTGACGATAGGCGCTCTCACCTCGCTTGATGAAATTGCCTCCGATGCGACCGTTGCGAAAAGATATCCCGTTCTGGCACAGGCCGCAGCCGCTGTCGGCAGTCCCCAGATCCGGCAGCAGGGCACCATCGGGGGAAACCTCTGCCAGAAGCCGCGGTGCTGGTATTTCCGCAGCGATCTCCAATGCCGCAAAAAGGGGGGCGAAACCTGCTACGCCATGGGCGGTGAAAACCAGTACCACGCCGTCTTCGGCGGCGGTCCCTGTTTTTTCGTGCATCCATCCGATACGGCGGTTGCCCTTGCTGCATCAGGAGCTGAACTTACCATCGCGGGAACGTCCGGCAACAAAAAGGTAAAAATCGAGGATTTTTTCATCAGCCCGAAAAAAATGGTCACGAAGGAAAACGTCCTCCTGTCAAACGAAATCGTAACTGAAATCATGCTGCCGCCCGTCAGCGGAACAACAAGGAGCATGTACAGAAAAGTACGGGCCCGGAACGCCTGGGACTTTGCCCTGGTCAGCATCGCGACAGTTTTGGAGTTCGATGACGACAAGGTCGGCAAGCCCAGTATTGTTCTCGGCGGTGTGGCCGGGTATCCGTGGAGAATCGAGGCCGCGGAAAAGAAACTGCAGGGGCAGAAACTCGATGATAAAACAGTGTCCGAAGCCGCGGAAGCCGCGGTGGAAGGCGCTATGCCGCTGCGGGATAACCGGTACAAACTTGAAATAGTCAAAGGAGTCGTAAAGGAATCGCTTCTGGCTCTGGCATAACGTAAATGGTGACAGGCTAGAATTTCACTTTTTCCCGAACAGCGGTTGTCGATTCCATACACCGGGAAAAAAGTGAAATTCTAGCCTGTCACCATTTTTATTTGCGGAACCGGCTGCAGTCGATGCCGTATTTTTTGACCTTGTAGTTGATCACCCTTTCAGTCGCGCCCAGCAGCCGGGCGGCCTTTCTTCGGTTGCCCCGCGTGGTTTTGAGTGCATCCTGTATCAGATCCTTCTCGTAAGCTGAAACGTTTTCTTCAAGGGACATTCTGCCGACCGTACCGCTTTCCTCAGCAGTCTGCAGAGTGGGGGGCAAATGGTGGGCGTGGATAACACTGCCGTCGCAAACCAGTACGGCGCGCTCCACGGCGTTTTCGAGCTCGCGTACATTGCCCGGCCAGTGGTAGCTCATGAGCATATCGATGGCGGGCGTGGAAATCCGCTTGATGCTTTTGGAATGCTCCTTGGTGTATTTTTCGAGGAAAAAATCGGTCAGGGCCATAACGTCCGGTTTTCTCTCGCGCAGCGGCGGAACAAAGATGGTAAAAACATTCAGGCGGTAGTACAGGTCCTCCCGAAAGTCGCCTTCCCCTATAGCGGTTTCCAGGTCTTTATTCGTTGCGGCAATCAGCCTGACTTTGATCTTTATCGATTCGGTGCCTCCAAGGCGTTCGATTTCCCGTTCCTGAATCACACGCAGCAGTTTGATCTGGGTTGTAAGATTCAGGTCGCCAATTTCGTCGAGGAACAGCGTCCCGCCCTCGGCCAGCTCGAAGCGCCCCAGCTTTCGTGACTGCGCCCCCGTAAACGCCCCCTTTTCGTAGCCGAAAAGCTCAGACTCGATAAGCGTTTCGGGCAGAGCCGCACAGCTGACCTTTACAAACGGCTTTTTCGCCCTGGGAGAATTGTAATGAATGGCATGAGCGATCAGTTCCTTGCCGGTACCCGATTCTCCCCGTATCAATACATTGGTATTGGTACCGGCGACCTGCGAAATCTGCTCGTAAACCTGGCGCATACCGCCGCTGCTGCCGACCATATTGGAAAAGTCGTAGCGCTCGCGCAGTTCTTCACGCAGGTGAATATTTTCCGCCATCAGACGTTTTGTTTCCGCCTGTACGAGCTGCTCCATCTGGACCGCCTGGGCAATCATAGCGGTCACAACCCGGAGGAATTGAACAACCCGGTCATAATCCCGATTCTGTTTAAAATGCAAATCGATTCCGAGAGCGCCCACCGTTTTCCGCCCTATGTTTATGGGCATACAAATGTAGCTCAATTCCTCCTTGATGCCCATTCGTTTGGCAGCCCGATTCAGCAGCATCGGCTCCCGGCTTACCCGGGGGATGACAACCGGCCGTCCGCTTTCCACCACCCTGCCGGTCACCCCTTCTCCCATACGGTACCGGGCACGCTGCCCCTCGTCCGTTATCCCATTGGACGCTTCAATGGTCAGCCCTGAATCCGGCCGCAATAAAGTCACAGCGCTGCGGAACATATTCTGGCTCCGCTCCAGAATTTCCAACACGCGATGAAGGGAATGCTTCAGGTTGAGAGTTCCGGACAGAGCGTGGCTGATCCCTACAAGCGTGGCCAGTTTTCTTGCTTCATTCGATCCTGTATTTCTCATTCAAATCCACCACATGTTTGTATATTTAGAATTTTATCCTACATAATTGTAGTTTTAATTTCAAGGCCAGGGTGCGTAAAACTACAATCAATTGTTTAAATTCGGGTGCTTTGTCGATATTGCGCCAGAATATTCGGATCTGTTTGAGGAAAAAAGAAATCGACTATAAGAATTGTGACGGTGTTGGCCAGGAATCCGGGGACGATTTCATACATCGAGCCTCCCCAGGGACTGTGCTTCCATATTACTAGCGCCAGGGTTCCCGCGATCATACCAAGCAGGGCCGACCTCCAGGTGGTTCGCCTTGAAAAGAGGGCAAAAAGCACGAGGGGGCCGAAAGCCGCGCCGAAACCTCCCCATGCATAGGCCACAATACCCAGTATGGAATCCTTGGGATCCATGGCCATAATGAGAGCGACGACGGAAATGACGATCACGCAGGCCCGTCCCATGATCATAATCTCCCGGCTTCCCGCTTTGCGCCGGACAACTCTCCGGTAAAGGTCCTCAGTGAGCGCCGAGGAGGAGACCAGAAGCTGCGAGTCTATCGTGGACATGATGGCCGAAAGGATCGCCGCAAGCATTACCCCGCCGATCCAGGGGCCCATCATTTCCCGGATCATGTAGATGAACACCTTTTCGTGTTCTTTCTGTGCAATATCCAGAGACGCAAACATACCGATGCCGACCATGCCTATGATGACGGCGCCGGTCAGGGAAATCGCCACCCATACAATGGCGATAACGCGGGACCTTCGCAGCTTGGCCAGCGATTGAGCGCCCATAAAACGTACCAGAATATGGGGCTGGCCAAAATAACCCAATCCCCAGGCCATTGCCGAAAAAACGGCCAGTAGCGGAGCACCGGTTCCCTGCGGAATAAACCCTCTTGGAATATTTCTGGCATCGAGAGACTCGACGATGGCCTCCGTTCCGCCAAGATTGTGAAAAGCGACAATCGGGACAACCACGATCGCCAGGATCATGAGCAATCCCTGGAAAAAGTCCGTCCAGCAGACCGCCAGAAAGCCGCCGAGAAATGTATACAGGACGATTATGATTCCGCCTGTGAGAACGGCGGCGGAAAAAGAAACACCGAAAGTGGATTCGAACAACCTGCCGGCTGCCACGAGCCCGCTGGACGCATAGATCGTGAAGAAGATCAGGATGATGACAGCCGAAACAATGCGCAGCAGGCCTGTCGGATCGGAAAACCGCTCTTCGAAGAAGGAGGGCAGGGTAATGGCGTTCGTATTCTTCGTGTAGATCCGCAATCGCCCGGATACAAACCACCAGTTAAGAACCGTACCGATAAAAAGGCCTATGGCGATCCAACTGTCCGAAAGGCCCGAAACATAGATGGCTCCCGGCAGGCCCATCAGGAGCCAACCGCTCATGTCGCTGGCCTGGGCCGACAATGCGGTTACCCACGCCCCCATGCCGCGCCCGCCCAACAGGTAATCTTCGAGATTCCGGCTCTTTCTGTAAAAAAAGAGCCCGATCGCCATAAGAAATATGAAATAAACGATGAATGTAACCAGTGTCGGCCAGGGCATAAGCGAATCCCGCTCTCATTTCTGCCGCAAAGCGTTCAGTCTTCTTCCCGGTTCCCCGGAAATTTCCATCTTTATACCAGACTTCAACGTGGAGACAAATCCACATGTACCGAAAATTCTCGATGGAAAGATAAGGATTTTAAACTGTAAAGGTTCACAAGTTGGCAAGTTTCAAGTTCTGTTTGTAAGTTACAAGTTGCAGGTTCAGACCTCCGAACGGAATCCGGAACTTTAAACATCGAACCTGCAACAGAATCTGTAACCTGTAAAACTTGAGAACCTGCGAACAGCTTAATTCCAACTTTGGACATTCGACATTTTTTTAGCATCCGGAAAACTGTTACCGGTATTCGTAAACCTGTGGACGATCTTTCTTGAAGCCTTAACTCCAAAAAAACAGATTTAAAATTCAATTTATTGGATTGGCGGGAAATGAGACCGGATTTCCATTCAATGGCAGGAAGTTATATGTCATTAATTTTCATATAGTTATGCGCGAGGGATAACAGGCTTGACATTGGCATGGATTATGCATTAAAAGAAGTAATTTTCCGTTTCCCAAGCTTTGGCCCTGAGGCCGAGCTCATGTGTTTGGGAGTTTTTTCGCGGTTCCTTCCCGCGACGCCAGGAATCTCCCAAGCGATGAACGCTTTTTCAGGGCCTGGCTTGGCAGGAAACCTTTCCTTCCGAAGACCGGTACGGCAAAAAAAGGTATTCGCACTCCGCCAACATTTTTTAACATCCGTTATCGGCCTGTATTTATTCAGTGGGGATTCCAGCCTTTTCGCTAGCCCGCATTTCTCACGAGGTTCCTGCCGCTTCGCTCCTAAAGTCGCTTCGCTCAACAAGTCACCGCTGTAGAAACTTTTTTAGAAATGCGGCCTGGGAACTCATGTGGATAATTCCAGCCGGCCGTTCCCGGCGAAATGGCAGAGTGACCAAGCACGGGGCAGGGCAACCTATTCGGATTCGGGATATATCTGAATATAGGCCTCTTCCTTAAGACGATTGACGAATCTTTGAAGCTCGGGTCTGACCTTATTCATCCAAACCCGGTTCCTGATTATTGAATCCACCTCCTCCAGAGGAGGTATTGTGGAATGTATACGGTTATCCACACGATAGATTACATACCCGTCGTTTGTTTTCTGAGGTTCGGTAATCTCACCGGATTCCAGGCCCTCGATGGCTTTAACGATATCGGGATGCCACTTTTCAATCTCATTACTCCCTATGCTGCCTCCCTTATTCGCCGTTGCCCCTTGCGAATACTGACTGGCCAGGGACGTGAAAGATTCGCCCTGTTTCAACCGGGTGTAGAGGTCCCGGGCACGACTTTTCGCTCCTTCCTCGCTCCCTTCATGCTCATTTGTAATGACGATTTCACTCAGGCTGATTTCCTCCGGGGTGGCAAAGTCCTGCGCATGATCCTTGTAGTATTGCTCCACCTCCCGGGTTAACAGGGTAATCCGGGAATTGACAAAGACATTAATCACTTCCTGGGACATGATGTCGTCGCGAATCAAATCACGGTAAGCGTTTAGACTGGACCCCTGCTGCTCCAGAACATCTCCGAACTGGTCCATATCCTCAATTCCGTTCTCCTTCATTATCTGTTGAATCCTCGAGGACACTTTGGGTTCAACTTCCGCATCGATACCCACTTCAACAGCTTTCTGGATAAGCAGCTTTTCCTCTATCAGGCTATCGAGAACAGTCTCTTTCTCTTTTAAGACAGCCTGTTCCAGCTTTTCCCCACTATACTTTTTTGAAAGATCTTTACGGATTGCATCCATTCTCCGGTTGATGTCGGACAATGTGATAATGTCGTCGTTGACCTGGGCATAAATACGGTCCACAATTTTGGCCTGCGCACTGCAGAAACCACACAAAATAATAAGGACCGTTCCTAATACGTGTCTCATTGAGTATCCTCTACCGTTTGAATGCCTGGGGATTTCTCAAAACCCTCATGCCGTTCCTGTATTTACGTAACAAAATAGATTAGAGACTAAAAAATAATGATTCAAGGCCAAAAAACAGTCGGCAGGACTGTAGGAGCGAACCTTGTGTTCGCCCTGTGGGCAATACAGTCATAATTCGTATATATGGCAAAAATTCAAGACATACAAAACGTTCGAACGCTGGACGTTAAACGTTGAACGTTCAAACGTTCTCCTGGCCCCTTGCTACTGCCTTATCTCGTTAAGGATGGCCTCGACGGAATTGAAAATTTCTTCCGGAGGTCCATCCGGCACGTCCAGGGTAAGAAGTCCCTGAGGGGAAAATTTCGCGTTTTCGTTCCGGGTCACCAGCATCAGCAGCTTCTCCGCATCCACTTTGGAATGGTCGACAAAACGGAAAAAAATCCGGCCTTTATTCTTTTCTATCGACTGTATCTGAAGGGCCATTGTCTGTTGCCTTAAACCGGCGTATCGGAAAAGGTTTTCCACCGGATCGGGATACCGGCCGAAACGGTCCACCATTTCCTGTCTGAGCGCATCCAATTCTTCTTCGTCGGCGGCTGAAGAAATTCGTTTATACATGCGAAGCCGCTGGCTCGTATCCGCAATGTAGGACTCCGGGATCCGGATATCGAGATTAAGGTTGATGCTGGTCGATATTTCCTCTTCCGCCTTCTCTCCCCGCAACTCTTCCACGGTTTGCTCCAGCATCCTGCAGTACAGATCGAAACCCACGGTTTCTATATGACCGTGCTGTTCCCCTCCCAGCAGGTTGCCGGCTCCACGGATCTCAAGATCCAGAGCGGCCACGCGGAATCCCGTTCCCAGGTCGCTGAATTCGCGGATGGCGGCCAGCCTTTTCCTCGCCACATCGGTAAGGATTTCTTCCGAAGGAATGAGCAGGTAGGCGTACGCGCGGCGGTCGCTCCGGCCGACCCGTCCCCGCAACTGGTAAAGCTGGGAAAGGCCGTAAAGATCGGCGCGGTCTATTATGATCGTATTGACCCTGGGGATATCCAGCCCGTTTTCAATGATCGTCGTCGCCACCAGGACATCCAGCTTGTCCTCGACGAATTGCAGCATAATCCTTTCCAGCTCGCGTTCGTTCATCTGGCCGTGGGCAACGCCGATCCGGGCATCCGGCAGAAGCTGTTGTATTTTCGCAGCCATGGAATAAATGGTTTCGACACGATTATGCACGAAATAGACCTGGCCGTTGCGCACCAGCTCCATTTCTATTGCGGATCGGATCACATCGGGGCTGTATCGTAAAACAGAGGTCTGGATGGCCAGCCTGTTTTTGGGGGGCGTTTCGATCGTGGACATGTCCCTTAATCCCAACAGGGCCATATTCAGCGTTCGCGGAATGGGAGTCGCCGACAGGGTCAGAACATCGACGCGCATCTTCATGCTTTTGAGGCGCTCTTTGTGAGTCACTCCGAAGCGCTGCTCTTCATCGACGACGACCAGTCCCAGGTCCTTGAATTTCACATCCTTGGACAGAAGCCTGTGAGTCCCTACGATAACGTCGATGCGTCCCGTCTCGAGGTCCTCCAGGACCTGCTTCTGTTCTTTCGGGCTGCGGAATCGGGACAGCAGCTGAATGCCCATGGGGAACACCGTGAAACGCTGCCTGAAGGTATTGTAATGCTGGAAAGCAAGAACGGTAGTGGGGGCCAGAACTGCGGCCTGTTTCCCGTCCATAACGGCTTTGAAAGCGGCCCGCATCGCCAGTTCGGTTTTCCCGTAGCCCACATCGCCGCAGAGCAGGCGATCCATCGGACGCGGCGCTTCCATATCGCTTTTGAGCGCTTCGAGCGCATCGACCTGGTCCCGGGTCAATTCGAATTCGAACGCGTCTTCAAATTCCTGCTGCCAGGATGTATCCGGAGAAAAGGCGTATCCCGGGATCATCTTTCTGCGGGCATACAGCTTCAGGAGCTCCTCCGCCATGTCCCGCATCGATTTTTTGATGCGAGACTTTGTCCTGGTCCAGCTTGTGCCTCCCAGACGATCCAGCATGGGACGGGTGCCTCCCATGCTGCTGTATTTCTGTATCAGGTCCAGCCTTTCGACCGGGACATAAAGCTTCGCATCGTTCTGATAGCTCAGGAGCACGAATTCTTTGGAACTGCCGTGCAATCCTATGGATTTCAATCCGTTGAAGAGGCCGATTCCATGGTCCACATGAACGACATAATCCCCCGGTTTCAGATCCCTGAAATCGGACAGGAAAAGCTGCCGGTGCGCCGTCTTGGTTTTTTTCCGCCCCGAACCCACATCCGATTCATCAAAAAGATCCGAACCGGTCAGCACCCGCAATTTCGCGGCCGGCAAATAATACCCGGCGTGGAGATTCCCGACGGCAATGAGAATGCCGCCCTCCTGAGGGAGTTCTTCGTCCGAATCGCCGTCCCGCTCGCGGCACAGACGGGCAGGGATTTCGTACTCTTTCAGAATATCGCGGATACGTTCGGCCCGGCCCAGGTTTGAGAGTACAAAAGTGAGATGTTCCCCGGCATCGCGAAACTTTTTGATATCCTCCATTAGTCCCCGGATGTTCCCATGGTATTTTCTGGTAGCCTGGGAAGAAAGATATACCGGCGGATCCTCTTTATCCGTAATTGCAAGCTCTTCAACCCGCAGGTTCGGAAATCGGTCAACGTACGCGCTGAAATTCTCCGCTGTTACGTATATCTGATCCGGGGAAAGAACCGGCTTCTGCGCTTCAATCCGGTCCAGATACCGCTGGTAAAGTTCGGCATGGTACCGTGCGAGAAAATCTTCCGACGATTCCCGTTCCACCGAGATGATGCGATATCCCTCGATATAATCGAACAGCGTACCTTCAAGAGGATCCACCGCCGGAAGGAGAAATTCGAAGGCCGGGAACGTTTCCCCCTCCTGCGCGAGACCGATCTCCTCAGCCAGGTGCGGCAGAAACGGCTTGCTCCAGAGAGACGGGACCTTTTCCGCCCACTGCCGCAGTAAATCGCGCTTAAAACAATATTCCCGCATCGGAATGAGCTCCACATGCGGAATGGCTTCCACCGATCGCTGGGAATCAACATCGAAGATCCTGAGGGATTCAATGGAGTCCCCAAAAAATTCCAGGCGGACGGGCCTGTCCAGATGCGGCGGGAAAATATCCAGTATCCCTCCACGGAGAGAAAACTCGCCGGGATCGGTAACGGGATCGTCCTCAACATACCCGGATTCAAAAAGGTATTCACGGATCCAATCCGGGGATGCGTCCTCATCCTTTTTCAGCATCAGGCAATGGGAGAAAAACTGCGCGGGTGTGCGCAGGCGAACGGCGGCAGCCCTCACCGATGCGACCAGGACCTTCGGTCCGTCCTGAAGAATCCGCCACAATGCATGGGCCCGGTTCGCGGATATTTCATGATGGGGAGACAACCCGCGATAGGGATCCACTTCGAGATCCGGCAAATAAACGATATCGATCCGTGAAGACGAAAGCAGATTCAGGTAGAAATCCAGTTCCCGGGCCAGATGCTGCGCCTCGGCTCCTGAAGGGATCAGTACAGCCACCGGAAGATTTTCAGCCAGAACCGCGGCTGCGACTCCCAATGCCCTGGCTCCACCGGCCGCGCCGCAAAGCCTGGGACTGCGGCCTCCGGTACGGATAGACCCCGCGAGCTCCCGCAGGGCGTCCGAAGCCATGGCCATCTCGAAAGCTTTCTTCAACCGATTCATATGTAAACCTAAAAATACCGGCGGCGCCGAAAGTTGCGGCGGCATTTTAACCCAAAGATTTTACTATACAAAACTTCGCTGTAGTTTGCGGGATTGTCTGAATTGGTGCGCTGATGAAAACCTGAACCTTCGAACGTTCAACGTTGGACGTCTAACGTTAAACGTTTAACGTTCTAACGTTCTAAAACAGTACCGTTCCCGGTGAAAACATGGTTATAAAGAAGGTCCAAAATTATCCAGTACCTTGCGGATGATCCCGGAAGTCGAGAAGCCTTCAACCATTGGAACCGTCAATACTTTCCCGCCGGCATTTTCCACCGTTTCACGGCCGACCACCCGGGAAAGCTCCCAATCCGAACCTTTCACAAGAACATCCGGAACGATGGCGTCGATAATCCGCTGCGGTGTCGCATCATCGAAGATGAATATATAGTCGACGCTGCACAGAGCGGCAAGAACTTCGGCCCTTTCCATTTCAGGCACAATGGGACGGGACTTCCCTTTGATCCGCCCGACGGAACGGTCGCTGTTGAGAGCGACAACCAGCCGGTCCCCGAGAGCCCGGGCCCGGTTGAGATAGCGTACATGCCCGACGTGCAGAATATCAAAGCAGCCGTTGGTAAAAACCAGCCGTTTTCCGCGCGCCCGAAGGTCCGCGCGCAAACGGACAATTTCTTCGAGGGATTTGATTTTTCGAGCGGCTTTTCCCATTGTTATATTGCGGAAACGCCCTCTTCCGCTCCGTAGAAAACAGACTGCAGGATTATTTTCCGTTTGATTGCTGATCTCTCTTGCGGACGGTTACTTCCGAAGGCCTCGTTCCCATTTCCTTAATTTCACCCCTCCAGTCCTCCCGGTAACTTATCACAGGCTGTACCCTGGCTGGGAGAGCGGATTCGTCGAGATTTTGAGTCAAGATAGTGGCGCTGAAATTATCCGGCACAAGCTCGGGCTGCAGGTTTTCCGGCGCCATGATATGGATGTCGACCTGTTTTGGAACGGCAATGTAAGATCCGTCCTTGATCACCAGAGGCACGTTATTGACGTAATACTCTTTTCTGCGGGGACCGACGCGTATTTCCACCCAGATCGGATCGGTTATGGAGGAACGAATCGTTCCGTCCTTGAAATTGAGGCTTACCTGGTAATTTGAAGTTTGATCCAGGTCGCTTACATCAATAATATCCGTGGACACTTCTGGAACGGGTTCTATATGGGATCGCGGGCCCTCTATCTCCACGACTCTGGGATTCGGGATCTTTTCGTAAATTTCATAGCCGTCCGCTACTTCCCCCTGCACCGGGACCGTAATCGGCACCAGTTTCGTAATCGTCTTTTCCAGCATCAGCGTGACCTGTGAGGGATTGATCTGGTTCACCTCAATTCCCAATCGGTTTGGGGCCTCAATATGATCCTTGGTAAGGGTTATTCTGTTTTCCCCTTCCCTGGCGTCTTTCAGGTCGATATTGCATGTAAGCGTCTGGGCCGCCCCGCGTATTGTCACCTGGACGGTTGAGGGAAGCCCGCTGGAGATCTCCATGCCTGAAGGCACACCCTGAACCTTAACCGGAGCCGTGACCGTAGTAACCGTTCCGGATTCTCCCTGGATAAACAACCACAGTATCCAGGCCAGCAGGATAGCCAGGATTTTAAGTATCCAGTTTTCGAGGATTTTCTCTTTAATATTCAGGCTCATATCGTTTCCGGGCTCTGCTTGGCCGGACGTGTAGCGGGCTTCCCGGACCCGTGTTCACAAGCGGTCTCGAGAGAAGCGCGCAAAGTTACACTGTCAAGGTTGCGCGTAATCCTGCCGTCAATCGCCATGGAAATCACGCCGGTTTCCTCCGAAACTATCACGGCCACGGCATCGGTTTCCTCGGTTATACCGATGGCGGCGCGATGCCGGGTGCCCAGTTCCTTGCTGTGATACGGATCCAGCGTCAGCGGCAGAAAACAGGCCGCAGCCGCGATCCGGTTCTGCTGTATAATCACGGCGCCGTCATGAAGAGGAGTATGGGGATTGAATATGGTGACCAGAAGATCGAAGGCAAGCACGGCATCCAGAACAATCCCGTTCTCTACATAATTCTTAAGCCCGATGTCCCGTTCAATCACTATGAGCGCACCGATCTTTCTGGAAGCGAGAGTGGTGGCAGCCTGGGTAATTTCCTCAAATCCTCCGGTCCCCTGCCCTCTTTGCCTGCCCAGGATCGGGGTTTTCCCGATGCCGGCCAGCCCGCGCCGTATCTCGCTCTGGAACAGGACAATGATTGCGAAAACAATATAAGTCAGGGCATTGGACAGCAGCCACCGGACCGTGGCCAGCCCCATATACCGCGAGATCCAGTATAAGAGCAGGAGTACGGCGATACCGAAGGTCATCTGGACGCCTCTGGTCCCCCGTATCAGGAGAAGAAACCGGTAAATTACATAGGCAACCAGGGCAATGTCGACGATATCTCGGAGTGCAAAAGATGAGGATTGGAAAAAACCTAAAATCGAATCCATGGATCCGGCGGTTCCCTTTCGGTCAGTTATAAATATAAATTCCTATCAGATATATTTCAAATGTCGTAAGCAGCCTGCCGGCGCGCTTCATGAATGCCGGCCTGCCCCGACAATGGCATCCGTAACGTCCGCGACTTCCCTCATGGCGGCAACATCATGAACCCGTACGATGTGGGCTCCCAAAACTATCGATGCCGCAACGGTTGCACCGGTTCCTAAAACGAGTTCGCCGGCGGGTTTATTGACAGTGGAACCGATAAACGATTTACGCGATGTTCCCACCAGAACGGGAAATCCGGCGGCGCTTAAACGACCCAGGTTCCGGAGAATTTCAAAGTTCTGGGCTGCTGTTTTTCCAAATCCAATTCCCGGATCCAATATGATCTTATCCGAGGATACACCAGAGGTTTCAGCCCGCGCAACAGCTTCTTGAACCCAAACATCAATATCTCCAAGGATATCCGGGCTCGGAGGAAGGGTCTGCATATTCACGGGGGTTCCCCGCATATGCATCAGCACAACTGCCGCGTCGAACTCGGCGGCTTCCCGCCCTATGCGCGGATCTTTCCGGAACGATGTAACGTCGTTGATAATGGAAGCGCCGTGCTGCAGGACCGCCCGGGCAACCTCCGCATTCGAAGTGTCTATGGAAATCGGAAGAGGATACCGGCTGCCGATATTCTCCAGGACCGGCATCAGCCGCCGCAACTGTTCGCCGGCATCCACCTCGTGGGATCCGGGTCGAGTCGATTCCGCTCCTATATCAAGAATATCTGCCCCTTCTTCCGCGATCTTCCAGGCCCGCTCAACGGCAGCGGCAGGAGCCATGTATTGTCCACGGTCGGAAAATGAATCGGGCGTGACGTTTAGAATACCCATGACAAGGGTTTTTTCACCCAGATCCAGGTTCTTGTTCCCTGCCTTGATTCGAAATTTTTTTCTCGGTTGCATGGCACTCACGGGCGTAGGACGCCGCAGAAATACGGGTTAACCAGCCCCTTCGCCCGTCCCGAAAATGGGGGCCCGGTTCAGTCTCGTTCGATTATACTACCGGGGGATGTCACTTCCGAAATGATGGGAAACCCGGTCGGTCCCAAGGATTCATTATGCCGGGGCGGGCTTTCCTTTAGGATTGATAAGCTGCGGCAATGAAGGATCTTCCGACGGCTTTTCCTTTTCAGGCTTTCCTTTGGAATCGGGATCCGAAGAAACCGCCGTTTTCGGTTTTAAAGGCTGACCCTTAATGATTGCCTCGATGTCGCAGCTATCCAGGGTCTCAAATTCCAATAGAGACTCGGCCAAACGCACAAGAGTTTCCCGGTTATTCTCCAGCGTCTTCCAGGCGAGCGAGTATCCCTCTTCCACTATCCGCTTGACCTCGCGGTCGATCCGGATTGCTGTATCCTCGCTGTAATCCCGATGCTGCGAAATTTCCCTGCCGAGAAAAATCTGTTCTTCCTTTTTCCCGAATGCCAGCGGCCCCATTTCGGGACTCATGCCCCATTCCGTTACCATTTTGCGCGCGCGCTCGGTTGCCACCTCGATGTCGTTGGCGGCGCCGGTTGTCTCCAGGTCAAGAAAAATCTTCTCGGCGCAGCGGCCGCCCATCAGGATGGCAATCTGCCCTTCTACAAATTCCTTCGTATAATTATGCTTGTCCGTCTCCGGAAGCTGCTGCGTCAAACCGAGAGCCATGCCTCTTGGAATGATTGTCACTTTATGCAGAGGATCGCTGCCGGGAACCATGTAGGCAACCAGGGCATGCCCCGCTTCATGATACGCGGTGACTTTCTTGTCCTTGTCGGTAATAACCATGGACTTGCGTTCCTTGCCCATCAGGACCTTGTCCTTGGCCCCTTCGAAGTCGCTCATGGCAACCAGTTTTCTGCTGTAACGGGCGGCATTCAGAGCGGCCTCGTTCACGAGATTCGCCAGAGCGGCGCCGGAAAATCCGGGGGTTCCACGGGCGATGACTGAAATATCCACATCGTCCGAAATCGGAATTTTGCGGGTATGGACTTTAATGATGCCCTCACGGCCGCGGATATCCGGCAGCGGAACAACTACCTGCCTGTCAAAACGTCCCGGACGGAGAAGGGCCGGATCCAGCACATCCGGGCGGTTGCTTGCGGCAATCAGAATCACGCCGTCATTGGACTCGAATCCGTCCATTTCCACCAGGAGCTGGTTCAGGGTCTGCTCCCGCTCGTCATGGCCTCCGCCCAGTCCGGCCCCGCGATGGCGGCCTACCGCATCAATTTCATCGATGAAAATGATGCAGGGCGCGTTCTTTTTGCCCTGTTCGAAAAGATCCCGGACGCGGCTGGCGCCCACGCCGACGAACATCTCCACGAAATCGGATCCGCTGATGGAAAAGAACGGAACATTGGCCTCGCCGGCTATACTGCGCGCCAGAAGAGTCTTTCCGGTTCCCGGCGGTCCCATGAGAAGAACACCCTTGGGAATGCGGCCGCCCAGTTTCTGAAACTTCTGGGGTTCCTTCAGGAACTCAATGATCTCGGTCAGTTCCTCTTTTGCCTCTTCAACTCCGGCTACATCTTTGAAGGTTATTTTCTTTTGCTGGCTCGACATGAGCCTCGCCCGGCTTTTGCCGAATGAAAGGGCCTTATTGCCGCCGCTCTGCATCTGACGCATGAGAAAGATCCAGAAGCCGATCAGCAGGATAAAGGGCAGCCAGGACGACAGGAAAACATACATCAGGCCGCTGTTGGAAGACTTCTTATAATCCACCACAACTTCGTTATCCTGCAGGAACTGAACCAGATCCCAACCGGCCTCGGGAGGTATGACGGTCTTGAATTTCTGGCCGCTGGCGTCCTCCCCTTCGACGTCTTCCCCCATGATGGTCACGGACCTGATCTTCTTCGCTTTCACATCCTGATAAAAAGTCGAAAATTCCCTGTCTTCAACATTTACGTCTTTAATGCTGTAGAATAATTGCCATAAAAGGATCAGCGAAACGACAATCGCCAGCCACACAAGTATATTCTTTAAGTTGGTACTCAAAAGAGAAACCTCCCGTGAGTTCTTCGAACCTGTTGCAAACTAACCCGCTTCAAACATTCGGAGCCGGCAACCCTCATGAAGCACTCACGCACAGTATAACAGATATCTCCCGTAGTTTCATAGAATTGAGGGTTGCTTCCTTCAATTCCGTTTACAGCCCCCCGGAATTATCCCGCTTTCGATTTTCCGGATTCCTCTCCCCGACACGAACAAAATCACCGGGACATGCCGGGAAAAAGCCTCATCACTCAGTATAAGATGCCTGTCTCCACAGGCAAACGTTATGCCCGGACTTCTTAGGAATTAATCAGGCCCGTCCGTCTTAACTTCAATCATTACAGACTTCTTCGACCCCTTCCCAGCCCGATAGGCTTTCGCCGGACGGAAGCCGGGGATCCAGATCACATTCCTGCCGGAAACCACCATAGGCAAATCGCCGCGCCGAATCAACGGGATCTTTGCATCGATCAGCATCCGTTTTACTTTCCGGCATCCCGCGCCTCCATACCGGTCTCCCGCGATCCTGGACCGAATTATTAGAGGCGTTTGAAGAACGGAAGGTTCCAAAAAAGTCCGGATTACATAGTCTTTGGCCATACCGCGTTCCGGGGACTCGCGGATCTCGGCCCGGAAGGCCGCACACGCCTCCGCAACATAACAATATCCGGGAACTTCCAGTTCGTAGCTGAAACCTGGACAGGAGCCGGGCGCGTTTCGCAACAGCAACAGGTCGTCGAACTGGCGCAATGCCACGGCGTTGTGCGGTAGAAGAATCCGCCCGCCGCTCTGTGAATGCCTGCAGAGTGCGAGAACGGCTTCAACATTGGCCAGGGAAATACCCCTGAGGGATCCAAGGCAGCGCCTCAGCGCACATCGCAGGACCTGTTTCTGCAGGGCCGGGTGCAGAGCTTTGATCGCTTCGATCTTCATCGAGATACCATTGTCCGCAGTATGAACCAGGCGGTTGAAAGTCTCCAGAGCCAGGGCTTCAAGAAGCGCCCAGGTTTCACGTATCAAGAGGGCTTCGCGGGCCAGTGTGTCTACCAATCCCGGATTGAAGTTCTTCTCCAGGTAGGGAATAAGCTCCCGGCGAATCCGGTTTCTCGAGTACCGGAGATCCGTATTGGAGGAATCTTCCCGATATTCACAGCCACGCTCTTTCAGGTATTCCAGGATGCCGTCACGGGAACACTCCAGCAGAGGGCGGATTACCCGGCCGTCGACAACCGGATGAATCGCCGACAGGCCTTCTATCCCGCTCCCGCGAAGGAAACGAAAAAGCGCCGTCTCCGCCTGATCGTTCCGGTTATGGCCGACGGCAATTTTCTGCGCGCCTCTCTTCTCAGCAACGCGTCGAAGAAAGCCGTATCGTTTTTCCCGCGCTGCCTGCTCCAGATTCTGCTTCGCACCGGCCGCCTGCGGCAGCACCTCGATGCTTTCGGTTTCGTACGGAAGCCCCAGTTCGGCGCTCAGGCGACGCACAAATGCCTCATCCTCATCCCCTTCCTTTCCCCGAAGGCAGTGATTCAAATGGGCAACGGTCAAGTCGCAGTTGAGCAATGGCTTCAGGGCCTGGAGACACAGTAGAAGGGCCGTGGAATCGGCGCCTCCGGATACGGCGACCACTACATGCTCACCGGGAGCCAGCATGGCGTACGACCGGATGGTTTTAAGCACCCGATTTTCCAGAGGAGTCAGCTTCACTGCGAGTTTTCCGGTCGGCATTTCTTCACTTCTATCATACGCTGCAATATTTTAAAACCTCACTTATAAGTCCATTATGGAATGATGCTCACCCTATGATCCATAAAAACAGGATTATCGGGAATTACCTGTTTATGGGTCTAAGGTCAAAGGCCTAAGGCCGCAGTCCTTTAATCAGCCAAGGCTTTTAACCTTGGACCTTTTTTCTTTTTGCACTCCAGAATATATTACGCCGTCCCGCGGCCGAAGTTTTGGTCGTGGAAGCACCGTTTCCGCCAATTGTGGTATAATCCGCTTTTCATTCACGGTTTTCATGCCGCCCTGAGCGGCTTTTTTCCTACGGAGGCGGGGGCCTCATGAACTTTCCGACAACACGTCCCAGGCGGCTTCGCATGAATCCTGTTCTGCGAAGGATGGTTTCCGAAACCCGGCTTTCACCGGAGCAGATGATCTATCCGCTGTTTGTCCGTCCCGGAGAAGGGGTAAAAAAGGAAATCGTTTCCATGCCGGACAATTACCAGTGGTCCATCGATATGCTGGTCGAAGAAGCGCGATCCATTCAGTCCCTGGGAATTGCGGGAATCATGCTGTTCGGCATTCCAGAACGGAAGGACGACCGGGCTACCTCGGCTTACGACGAAAAAGGAATCGTGCAGGAAGCGGTCCGGGCGCTGAAGCGGGAAGTCCCCGGCATCCTGGTGATTACGGACGTATGCCTCTGCGAATACACCTCCCACGGGCACTGCGGGATTCTGGTCGGCGAAGAAATACATAACGATGAAAGCCTGGAACTGCTGGCCCGCACCGCCTTGTCCCACGCCGAAGCCGGCGCGGACATCGTCGCGCCTTCCGACATGATGGACGGTCGTGTCGGCGCTATTCGTAATCTGCTGGACCGGAACGGCTACACCAATACTCCCATCCTGTCTTACGCCGTAAAATACGCTTCCGGCTATTACGGTCCTTTCCGCGAAGCGGCCGGTTCCGCGCCCGCCTTCGGGGACCGCAGCAGCCACCAGATGGACCCGGCAAACGCCCGGGAAGCTTTAAAGGAAATCGAACTGGATATCAACGAAGGAGCCGATATATTGATGGTAAAGCCCGCGGGACCCTATCTCGATATTATCCGCATGATAAGAGACCGCTATCCTCACCCCCTGGCGGCCTACCAGGTGAGCGGCGAATATTCCGCGCTGACGGCCGCGGGGCAGATGGGCTGGCTGGATCTCTCCCGTACGATGCTGGAATCCCTGATCGGCATCCGCCGCGCCGGGGCCGATATTATCCTGACCTATTTTGCAAAGGAAGCGGTAAAACTTTTGGAATCTTGACGATAATTTCAGCCGCACTTACATATTCGTCGGCATTGTTCATCCCTGATTGGAGCGCGTCCAATGACCCGTAAATCCAAACAACTGTTTTCCAGAGCCCAGCAGCGAATACCCGGAGGGGTAAACAGTCCCGTTCGCGCCTTCAAGAGTGTGGGGGGAATCCCTCGCTTCATCAAATCCGGCAAAGGGTGCCGGATATTCGACATGGACGGGCACTCCTATATCGAATACCTCGGGTCCTGGGGTCCGCTCATCCTGGGGAACTGCCATCCCAAAATACAGGCGGCCCTGCAGAAACAAATAGCGCTGGGAACCACTTTCGGCGCTACAACCGAGAATGAAGTGATTCTTGCGGAAATGATAGCCGACGCGGTACCGTCGATCGACAAAGTCCGGCTCGTCAATTCCGGGACGGAAGCCACGATGAGCGCCATACGCCTGGCGCGGGCATTTACGGGCAGGCACAAGATCATCAAATTCGACGGATGCTACCACGGGCATGTAGACAGCCTTCTGGTTAAGGCAGGTTCGGGAGTGGCGACACTCGGCCTGCCCGACAGCCCCGGGATCATCCCGCAGGAATCCAACTACACGATATCGACTCCCTACAACGATCCGGACACGCTCGAGCAGGTTCTCAACAACAACCGCGCCGAAGTTGCGGCCGTAATTTTAGAACCCGTAGCCGGGAATATGGGCACCGTTCTGCCGGCTAAAGGTTTCCTTCAACGCGTGCGCAAACTCTCCCGCGAACATGGAGCCCTGCTGATATTCGATGAAGTGATCACGGGATTCCGCCTGTCATACGGAGGGGCCCAGGAATTCCTCAAGCTGAAGCCGGACATCACATGCCTTGGGAAGATTATTGGAGGCGGCCTTCCGATCGGAGCTTACGGCGGCCATCGGGAGATCATGAAATGGATCGCGCCTGAAGGCCCCGTGTACCAGGCAGGCACCCTTTCCGGGAATCCCCTTGCGGTGGCTGCCGGGATCGCAACATTGAAAGAGCTGAAGAAGGCGAACACCTACAAAAAACTGGCCCGCATGACTGAAAATCTTGTGTCGGGATTACAGAAAGCCGCGGATCAGGCCGGGGTTCCGGTTAAAATCAATTCGATCGGCTCCATGTTTACCGTATTCTTCAACGATTCCGCAATTACCGATTTCACGACCGCCAAAACAAGCAGAACCGAACTGTACGGGAAATTTTTTCACGCCCTGTTGAAAGAAGGCGTCTACTTCCCGCCGTCGCAATTTGAAACCAGCTTCGTTTCCCTGGCCCATACGGGGAACGACATCAATGATACGATTCAGGCAACCCGGACCGCTTTCACGGCTTTGGCGCAGCAGCAGTAAGAAGCGGGCGGACGCGAACCGAGACGATCCGGTACCCCTCAACTTTTTCGATTGTAA
>CAZPHK010000035.1:30002-32155 GCA_964586015.1 uncultured Acidobacteriota bacterium
AGCGGGCGGACGCGAACCGAGACGATCCGGTACCCCTCAACTTTTTCGATTGTAAAAATAAAGTCCTGATACTGCACCGTTTCTCCCTCCAGCAGGATACGCCCGGCAAGAAATCCCAGGTATCCCGCCAGGGTTGAATATCCCGGCGCCTCCGGAATCTTGTTATCGAAAAAGTGGTTGAAATCCTTAACGGGGAGATTCCCTTCGACAGAATACAGGTTGGCTCCCAGCTCGCGGATCGCGTCGACTTCGGTGTCGTGTTCGTCGCGAATTTCGCCGACAATTTCTTCAAGCAGATCTTCCAGCGTGACGATACCGGCGGCGCCTCCATATTCGTCCACCACTATGGCCATGTGCAGATGCATCGATTGAAATTGCCGCAGCACAACATCGAGACGGGCACTGTCGGGGATAAAATGCACCGGACGCAGCAGCGCCTGCAGGTTTATGGTCCCGTTCCGCTGCACATGCTGCAGCAGGTCCTTGACGTGAAGTATGCCGAGGGGATTGTCGAAATTCTCCCGGAAAACGGGAATGCGGGAATAGTGGGTCTGATTGACAACGGCCAGGATATCCCTTACAGGGTCTGTAATGTCGACCGCCGTGACCTCTCCCCTCGGGATCATCACCTCGTGAACCCGGGTCTCGCCGATTTCGAAAATATTATCCAGCATTTCCCGCTTCTCTTCGGGCATACCGTTGGCGCCGGATCCGGCGATCATGGCTCTTATTTCCTCTTCAGACGGCCCGATGGAAAACGGGCTGGCCGTAGTCGGCACCCCGACAATCCGGACGATCCTGTTGGCGATCCAGGCAGCCATGCGGGAAAACGGGGAAAGGAGCCAGATGGAAAATCGAATGGGCAGAATCAGCTTGCGAGCCGACTGCTCCGGGTGCGTCGCCGTAATGATTTTAGGCGCCAGCTCGCAGAAAATGAGGACGACCAGCGTCAGGACGACGGATCCGGCGACACTGGCGAAATCGACATGCTCCCTGGGGATATAGGTGGCGATAATGAATGTGAGCAGGCTTGCCGCGGCAATATTGGCTACCGTATTGCCCAAAAGAATTACGCCCAGGAGCCGGTCGGGCTGCCTGACAATCCTCCGGATCGCCTGCGCCTTCCTGTCTCCGGATTCCGCCTTATACTTCAGGCGTTGACGGTTCAGGCTCATGAAAGCTATTTCGGAGCCTGCAAAAAACACAGAAAGACCCATGAAGAAAATAAGAAAGATAAAATAAATCAGCAGGGATGACAAGGTTAGGCTGAAGTCTTGACCGAGCGTGAATAGGCCTCGGAAAGCACGCGGTCGATCTGATCCTCCACGGACTTTTCATTCAGGCCGCGCACGGTCGCTACCTCACATATTATTAGTTGTTTGGCCCGATCCAGCATCCGTTTTTCTCTGAACGAGAGGCTTTTCCGGTAGCTCAGATAGACCAGGTTTTTAAGGACTTCCGCAACTTGAAAAATAGAGCCGGTACGCATTTTTTCGGAATGATCTTTATAACGGCCTTTCCAATCGGCTTCGGGTTCGTAGAAATCCTCCCGGAGCAGCTTGAATAATCCATCCACATCCCCTTTTTTAATGATCCTGCGCAATCCTACGCTTTTGACGTTTGCGGTGGGGACCATTACCAGGGATGCGTTGGAATGAATCCTGAGCATATAAAATTCTTCGGGTGTGCCATTGACGGATCTGCTGCTAACCTCCTCAATGACGCCCACCCCGTGGTTGGGATAGACGACTTTTTCGCCAATACGAAAATCCATAATACCTCCGGGAACGAGATATTATATCAGAAAAACGGCCTCAGTTCAATTGGCCAGCGGCGGAAAGCCCCTAGACACGGGGCGATGCAACTACAAGAAATTGAACGATTTTCGATTTATTTGCCCGTTCAACTTTCCAGGAATATAAGAATTTATCATGGAGACTACGTATGGATACGTAAGTTCTTAAACCTCTGAATGGTCATAAATTATGAGGTGCGGAATTGACTCCGGTGCGGCGGTTGGGCTACTATTTGCCCCCACGCAAGGTTTCCCTTGCGCAATCAATATGCCGAAGTGGCGGAACTGGCAGACGCACGGGACTCAAAATCCCGCGCCCCTTGCGGGCATGAGGGTTCGACCCCCTCCTTCGGCACCA
>CAZPHK010000036.1:0-31328 GCA_964586015.1 uncultured Acidobacteriota bacterium
GCGCTTCCGTATGCAGTCCGGACTCGAATAATACCCGGATTTTGTCATACAGGGCTTCCGAGGAGTCGGGATCATTTTTCAGCGCCGCATTGAAATCAATCAGGGCGCCGTCCAGCAGGGAACGATATAGCACCGGATCATCGCTCTGAAGGGCTTCTTCATAACGGGCTGCTCCACGCCCGACAAGCGCCCGCACGTCTCCGTTCCGATAATTAAGAATCTCCTGGAATGTCTCCCCGGCAAGTTTGAACTCCGATTCGTTCAAATAGATGCATCCAATACCCAGACGAGCCTCAACCAAATTTTCACGAACGGCAAGCGCCCGGTTGAAGTATTTCTCCGATTCCCGAAGCGAATCCCCTCCGTCTGCGTCTCTGGTCATGGGCGCCGGATTAAAGGGCATATTCAATCGCAAATTACTGGGACTCGTTCCGGAATAGTGTTGCTCCAGTATCGCTTTTGCATGAAGATAATCTTCTTCCGATCTATTCCGTTCACTGAAGTCCTTAATTATCCAGAAGGCCAGAAAAGCGAATCCCATCAACAGCACCGCCGCAACGGGCCATTGCAATCGCCTGTAAACGGAATTAAAGCGGGAACGTTCTTTCATGGCGACGTTATGGATCAGATCCAGCGTCTGTTCCAGCTCCTGATCCCCCGGCTCCTGAATTTCCTCAACCGGCTGTTCCGGCTTTGTCTGAAGAAGCCCCAGAACCTCGGCCAGCGCCCGGCGGCACTCCGGGCATCCTGCACAGTGCGCCTCGATCCTGCCGAGCTCTTCCGAATCACCTCCCCGGGCTATGTAAAGGAAAAGATCATCATCCGTAAGGCAATTCTTTTTACGGCCTTGAGAAATTGAATTATCAATTGTCATGACAGCGTCGCCTCCGGTCTACCCGCTGAAGCCATGCTCTGAACCCGGTCCACTATACGCCTTATTAATTTTTCCACGCCCCCCTTGGTGAGGTTGATTCCCTTGCACCGTGAAATCTGTTGAAGCGACAGTCCTTCAAGAAAATGCAGTTCGAAAACCAGTCGGTCCCGGGCCGTAACCTTACCGGAGTTGGAGTTGATAAATTTATGGACCATTACAAGCAGTTCCCGTGTCAGAATTTCCCGCTCCATTTCCGGTTCTACAACGGATTTGCCGGGTGCGATTGAAAGCGGAAACAGTCCTTCGCTGTCCGCCGCGGGCCTTCGCTTGATGGCCTTATGCCTTCTTATGGCGTCCATGACTACCGAGCGGGAAATAACCGCCAGATAGGCCAGCATCTCTTCTTCAGTGGAGCCGGAAAACCTTTTCATGGCGGCACAATCGTTTTCCACTAAACGGACGATGATATTCTGGAACAGGTCGCTTTCCTGCAGGCCCCCTAAAATAAAGGTATTGACGGCGCCGGTATAAGAACCGCAGCACTGCCGCAACATACCGCGAATAAATTGCTTCACTCGAGGAGCATACCTTTTGAGAAACTCCGACCATAATGCCGTATTTTCTCTGTCGGCGGCACATTTTTGGAAAAGTTCGGTGGAATTTAACAAGGCCGGGTTTTCGCCCTCGGCCGGTCTGGATCCGAATAGCATCGTTCGATTATTATACATGGGACCAAGATTGAAAAAAACAAAAAAGGTAATCTCCGCAATCCGGATATTGCTCGCGGCAGCCGGGCACAATATCGCCCCCGGATAGCTACTAATTAATTAGTATGATACAGACCTTGTACTCTGCCGGTATCATTGAATGATTGAAGTAATAACGGGAAAATTCCATATACTTCAAACTTTTGAATTTATCGGCCTGGTTCCGGCAAAATGGAAAACGCCTCGCTGCAGATTGTATTCTTCACAGGGCGAACACAAGGTTCGCCCCTACTTTTTTTCTTTCATCTTTTCGAGTTCATCCAGGGTATCCAGTTTCGCTTTTGGATTTACGGCTTTCCCGCAGCGGAATGCATCCCCGCAATAGTTACCCAGCGAATAGTACCCCGGCCCGGCAAACATAAAGGGCCGGATCCTGGCGGGATCGGGACGTCCTTCGGTCATGCAGCCTTCCGAAACAAACGTTTCCACAATTTTGCCTACTATCAACTCATGGCTCCCGAGATTCAATATCTGGACGACTTCACAGGCATGATTCACGGGGCACTGCCTGATGAAAGGAACGCTTTCCAGTTTGCCGTAGAAAACATCAAAACGGCAGTCCGCGGCTTTATCGACTCTCTTGCCCGAAGCGAGTCCGCAGTAGTCCGTTTCCCTGACCAGATCAGTCCCGGGAATATTCACGGAAAAGGTCATGTGCCGCCGCACGCCTCTCAGCGAATGGCGGTGATGCTGCAGGGCTATGGTTACGGAGGGCGGAACGCTTGCAGCTACGCCCGTCCAGGCCACCGTTGTAAAATCGGGCACTTCGTCCACTTTCGTCCCGATCATGATAACCGGATAAGCTCCCAGAATGGGCATCGGTCCGGGCTTAAGCTCCAGCTTGATTTTCTCCAACGCATTCCTCTCTTTCACTTCCGTTACTCTCCCCATCACCCTGTCATCGAATAATCGGAATAAGAAATCAATTTATTCCTTCTCCAGAATGTCTTCCACCCATGTCAAGGCCCCCATCATTCTGGCGAATCCGATGGATGTCAGGGCAAGAATAAAAGCCTGTCGGATTTCGTCAGGTTTCAAGCCGGCATCCAGCCCTTTACGGACCTGGGAACGGACAGCACCCTCCGTCCAGGACCCTATGGCAATTCCGAGCTTCACCAGGGACCGGTCTCTTTGCTTCAAAGGCCCTGATTCATGGCATGCCCCGGCGAGGCTTTCATACGCGGCCGCCACTTCGGGATACCGTTTTGTGAACTCTATATATGTTTCGGGAATTTTTCTCATATCCGCCTCCAACGGTATTACGTTTGATCCGGTTATTGTAGACCATCTGCGTCTAATTTAAAAAGATCCGCAATCGTTGCTTATGGTTGCCTATAGTCATAGAATCGTTCCGCCAATTTATTGAGGCGATAAACCGACCGGACGATTGAAATTCCGGAGCTGTTTCACCGGTAGGAGGAGATTCCATGAAAAACAATAAAAATGTGCATAAGAAGGACCTGTTTGCGGGTGTCGGGATACCCATGTCGGATCCCGAACAGCCGATGAAGCCGCCGTCCAGGGTCCCGTACAAACGAATCGCCACGGAAGAAGCCTGGATAACTCCGGAGATTCTTAAGGGATATCGCAAACTGATCAAGAAAAAAATGGGAGACGCCGGCTTTTTATCGCTTTGGGGAGTCTTTGTCAAACGCGGCGGCATCCTCCTGGACCGTCTTCTCGATATGGGCGAAAACCGCATCAAGGATATGGATGCGACCGGAATCGACGTGCAGTTGCTGCTGCTGACGGCACCGGGCGTGCAGGTTTTCAGCGCCGGCAAAGCCAAATCTCTCGCTGCCTCCAGCAACGACCGGTTGGCCGATGCGATCAGGAAGCATCCCAAGCGATTCGCGGGTCTGGCGGCCATTGCCCCCCAAAGCCCTGCCAGTGCAGCAAAAGAGCTTGAAAGAAGCATAAATAAGCTGGGGCTCAAAGGCGCCGTCATCAACTCGCATACAAAAGGAGAATATCTCGATCGTCCCAGGTTCTGGGAAATTTTTGAAGCCGCCGAATCTTTAAATGTTCCGATTTATATCCATCCCCAGACGCCTTCTCCGGATATGGTCAAGCCGTTTGTGAAACGCGGCCTGGACACCGCAATCATGGGATTCGGGGTGGAGGTCGCCCTCCATACCCTGGCCATTATCACGAGCGGCGCCCTGGACCGCTTCCCCAATCTGAAAATCGTTATCGGTCACGGAGGAGAGGGGCTTCCCTACTGGCTCTACAGGATCGATTACATGCAGGAATACAACCGGCAGGCATTCATGCCGAAGCTCAAAATGCTGCCGAGCGATTACATGAAACGAAACATCTACATTACGACAAGCGGACTGCCCTGGGCGCCGGCCATTACCATGGCGCAGTCGGTTCTCGGCATGGACCGGATGCTCTACGCAATGGATTACCCCTATCAATACCGTGTCGAGGAAGTGGTCATGACGGATAATTTTCCGATCAGCGCGGCCAATAAGAAGAAGCTGTTCCAGAAGAATGCGGAGAAAGTGTTCTCGCTTTAACGGATGGTTTGACTTTCTTCCGTTGAAGCTGAACCGGCCGGATGCGGCATATACGGGATGGAGCACTTGATATGAATTCGAACGGGGGTATTTCGAACGGACAAACTCAGATTCTGAAAGCAAGCGACATTATCGAAAATCGCCCCATAAGCCGTTTCCAGGTCCGGACATTCCTGCTGTGCGGCATGGTGCTCTTTATGGATGGTTTCGATGCACAGACCATCGGTTTCCTGGCCCCTTCCATCGCGGAAAGCACCCGTATCCCGATCAATACCTTCGGCCCCATTTTCTCCGCCAGCCTGTTCGGTCTTATGATTGCCGCCATGCTGGCCGGCCCGATCGCCGATCGCTGGGGACGCAAGTGGCCGATTATATTTTCCACATTCACGCTGGCGGTTTTTTCCCTATTGACCGCCTTTTCGACATCGTTCCATCAGCTGCTGATTTATCGATTCCTGACGGGACTCGGCCTCGGCGGCGCCCTGCCCAACGTCGTAGCCCTTTCTTCCGAATATGTCCCAAAACGCCTGATGGCCGTACTCGTCGCCGTTCTCTTCTGCGGATTGCCGCTTGGTGGTTTTATCTGCGGCATGCTCAGCTCGGCAATGGTCCCCGCCTGGGGCTGGCAATCCGTTTTTTATGTCGGCGGAATTCTTCCCTTTATTATATCCATCCTCCTGATCCTGATGCTCCCGGAATCGGTCCAGTTTCTCTCCCAGAGGGAAGACGATCCTGAAAAAATCGTAAAACTGCTGGTACCCATCGCGCCGGAACTGGCCGCAGGACGCGAAAAGATTTCCTTTGCAGACCCCGCAGCCGGGCACAGGGGCGTATCGGTTAAATTCCTCTTCACGGAAAGCCGCGCCGCCGGGACGATCCTGTTGTGGATCCCCAACTTCATGAACCTGCTGCTCATGTACGTGATCCTCAACTGGCTGCCCGCGCTTCTGGAAGCTTCGGGCATGTCCGTATCCGATGGAGTCACCGCGACCTCATTTTTCAGCCTTGGGGGGATTCTGGGCACTTTCTCGGAAGGATTCCTGATTAAATCCGGCGGCCCCAGCAGGATACTGTCCGTCGAGTTCGGACTGTGCGGGCTGCTGCTTGCATCGATAGCCATGACGGCGGATTCATGGACTCTGGTTATTATCCTGGCCTTTCTTCTCGGTTTCTTTGTGATCGGCGCCCAGGCGGGCCTCAATGTTCTGGCAGCGCAATTCTACCCGACTTTCGTCCGGTCCACCGGAGTCGGATGGGCTCTTGGCATGGGAAGGATCGGTTCTATCGTAGGCCCGCTTCTTCCGGGGATGTTTTTGTCCATGGAGTGGCAGCCGTGGCAGGTCCTTCTTGCGGGGGCGATACCGGCTTTCCTGGCTTTGGTTTCGATTCTGTTCGGCAGGTGGACTCCGGCTGACGCAGCTCCCCACCCTTCAGTATCCCGTTAGGGAATTTTAAGGGCGCGCCAGGGAACCGGGGATTCGGGTTCCGTCACGGCTTCGACATAAAGAACGATCTGACTGTCGCGCCAGTTGGGGCGCAGATGCTTCCCGATATCCACCGGGCCCTCGGATATTCGTTCGCCGGACTCCAGGCTGCGGATTTCGTGCACGCCTCGTGCGGTGATATCTTCGACGGATTGCGGGCCGGAAAATGCGTCGTCCGGATAGGGCCAGGACACCAGATGAACGACGCGTCCGTCGTCGCCCGTAGCGACAAGGCCGACACCGGCAAGAGCGCCCACGATTCCCTGGTTCGTTCCACCCAGGCCCTCAAGGCAGCAGCGCGAACGCACGGCCACATCCCGGGCTTCTTCCTGCGTAATCACCCGGTCTTTGCAGCGCAGACCGTATTGCTTCATTTCTTCCGTAACCTTACCGGCCATGCAGAGTCCGGGATCGCTCCCCTCGACAAACCAGTCCGCCATGACTTTTCGAATGATTTTGCCCAATTCAGGCATGTCCGCCGCATTGACATGGGGCAGCTGGATCGAGGCCGATCCGTTTTTGCTGGTGTAGGGAACCCTTGGATCGAAGAACAACTGGTGCCGGATAATGACGGCGTCCCTGGCGCTGGAATCGATTCTTTTCAGTATAGCCCGGGCCAGCTGGTTGGTCCCGGGAGAGCCGACAATGTCCGTATCATCGATTCCGACAATAATCACAATCCGTTCCCTGATTCTGCTTCAATTGTATTAGGAGTGGAGAGTCGAAAAAGGGAGATTCAAACAGGCAGCGATAATTTCGAAGTCAGGCGGCCGGATCTCCATGCTTTCCCGCCAGGACTTACCGGTCCTGCTGTAAATTCGACTGCTGTCTGCGAAACTGGAAAAAGCAGAATGCCGCAATCAATCCGGCGACGGCGCCGCACAGGGCATAGGTCATCGCGGCCTGGATATACCATGTGCCGAACGGACGCATTCCGGCAACATCCAGCCCCAGAAGCTTGGCGGCGCCTCTCGAAGCCAGGGCAAGCAGATTGGCCCCGATTCCGGCCAGTACCAGGCCGATGTAAAGCCGGCGCCCGCTGCGGGCTTTCGTAAGGGCCAGATCCACAACCGGGCCGATGAGGCAGAGGCTGACGAAAGCTCCGGCGCCGTAATGTGCAAGACCGAACATGCCGAAAATCGCCGCCGTACCGAAGGCCCCGGCACCCATGATAAATCCGGAATTCCGTCTGCGCACCAGCGCTAGACCTAAAACCATGGGCAGCATGGCCAGAACAATGGAATTGCCCGGAAACCGGAGACCGGTCCGGATAAATCCTACCGCCGCCGCCGACGCCGCCCCGAAGAGGAGCAGAAGCACTATTTCAGATGCGGAAATCCTTTCCCCGATCCTCACTATTGAAGGGAAACGCCCCGCCGTCGCCAATCCGTCATGAATGCTGAACCATCTGTTGATCATCTATATCTCCAGCCGTTAAGACCCTGTTTCTTCTTAATTTATAAACCGCTTTAGATTCCGGCCGACCCGGTACCATGAAATTTTTCTACCATGCCGGGAAGATAAAAGCAATCCAATTTCGGAATGCCCGAAAAGTTAAATATATTGACAAATTGGAACTATTTGTTAACAATCGTCCCTCCTTGTAATTATCTTCGCAGGGACAAAACCTTCTTAGATCGTAAAATCCTCAAGAAAAAGAAGATTTTCGTAAAATAAGGAGTCGTTCGAAGTTGTTTTTACGGTCTGCAAAAACCGGGAGCCGGGAACGGATTGTTTTACCCAAAAGCCCATTCTTTGCAGAGATTTAAATAAACAAAAGGAAAGACTATGGCACCAGCGAATCCCATCCATACTCGTATCTTGAGGTTCAGCCTCATTATGCTGCTCCTGCTGTCCGGCGTCTCAGTTCTGCCGGGACAGACCAAGCAACTGCTTACGTGGCAGGAAAATCTTAATTATTTACAGAGCCTCCCGGATTCCGACCTGGAAGAACAGAAAGACCTCGTAGAACAGATCCGGACCGGCTTGGAATTCTGGCTGCAGCTGCATCCGAAATCCACCATTACGCTGATGTCGGCGCCGCCACAACCGTTGAATATCGAGCAGATAAAAGCTGAAATTTCCTTGTTGCGTTTAACCGTGGAAAACCTGCTGAAGCAGGAATCGCTGCGGCCGTTTGAACTCGGCGCCACCGAAATAACCGTCACTTCCGAGCTTTCTCCTCTATCCCCTGTTGCGGACAGCATCGACAATACCAGAATCGCAGACAGTCACGCGACCGACGCAGTGGAAGCGCTCGAATACCTTCCGGGCGTTACTCTCGATTACAAACCATCCAGAAACCAGACCGGCATCATGATCCGCGGCTTCGACACCCGCCAGATAGGCCTGTACCTGGACAACATTCCGGTCTACGTTCCTTATGACGGGTATGCCGATATCGGCCGATTTCTGACAAGCAATGTCGCGGAAATTGAGGTAGCCAAAGGCTACTCTTCCCCCCTGCTGGGCCCGAACGGGCTGGGCGGCGCCGTCAACATCGTCACGCGGCAACCGGAAAAGAAACTGGAAGGCGATTTTGTTATGGGCAGCGGCTCGGGACAGATGATCGAATCGGGCCTCCACATGGGTTCCCGATGGGATCGGTTCATCTTCCAGGGCGGGATGGACTGGCTCGTGACCGAATATTTCCCCATATCGGGCAACTTCAACACGGCCGATGACTATTACCTTACACAGCAGTCTTATAAACGGACCAATTCCTACAAACGCGATGTCGACTACAACGGCCGCATCGGGTATCTGCCGAACGAGCGCGATCAATACATATTCAGCTTTATGGGACAGAGTGCGCAATACGGGGCGCCGCCCTATTCCGGAAACGATCCGGACAACGAATCCCCCAAATACTGGCAGTGGGATTACTGGGAAAGAGAGAGTTATTATTTCAACGGCTCCAAAGGCTTGAACGAAAACAGCGACATCGGGTTCCGCGCATTTTTCGACCGCTATCCGAACAAGCTGAATGTATTCCTGAACCCGGATCCTGAAGAGGGCATTCAACCATACTCCGGGCTGGACAGTTATTCGAAATATAACGACTACTCAGCCGGTTTTTCCTCCGACTTCACGACACGCATGTGGAACCGGCACACCGTCAGCGCTTCGTTCTTCTTCAAGGACGATACGCACAAGGAATCCGACGTTGAATTCGATGAAGGAGAATCCACCGCGATCCCGGCGAGAACGCACCGCGACCAGCAGATATCCATAGGACTCCAGGACTCCATCAACATTACGGGCCGGATCCGTGCCATCCTTGGTTTCAGTATGGAAAACATTGACGGTCTAAAAGCCCAGGATCTTCTTTCCCAAAAGGGCGAATATTCCATCGTACCCTTTGAATGCGCGGGGGAGGCCGGTGCCGAATCCTTTTCCGCCTGCATAAACGAATGGGGGTTCAATCCCCTTGCCTCGATCTCATTTTCTGTCAGCAAATCCGACACCCTGTTTTTCACTTTCGCGAAGAAAAGCCACTTCCCGACCATGAAGGACCGGTATTCCTACAAGAACAACAAGGCTATTCCCAACCCGACGCTGAAACCGGAAAACTCCAGGAACTGGAGCATCGGGTATTCGCATGTATTTCCATTTAAAACCATGTTCCAGGTGGAGCTGTACCGCAGTGACGTATACGACGCCATCTCAAAGGCAATCATACCGGAACCTTTCGAAAACGCCTGTCCGAGAGCGAATATAGACGGAACCTGCGAGCAGGCCGTCAATGTCGGCAAGGAACTGCACCAGGGAGTGGAATTTACCGTACGCAGCGATCTGCATCCGAGAGTATCGCTCGATCTGCAGTACAGTTACCTGAGCCGGACCATTTCCGGTCCCGAAGAAATGCCGCCGGTATTTCCCACCGGAACGCCGAAGCATAAAACCGTCGGAACCGCAAACATACGCCTTCCGTACGACATCTCTCTGTTCGCGACCGCCCGTTATGAGAGCGGCAATATCGGAAATTTCAGCGTCAACGAATTAGGGTATACATATCCCATTCCGGCCTCCAAGTTCGCCACGGCAGACCTGGGAGGAACATTCCGGCTGTTCGGCGGACCCAAACTGCAGGCCGGAGTGAAAAATATCTTCGACCGGTACTATTACTACCGGGAAGGCTATCCCATGATAGGAAGAAACTGGTACTGCAACATGAAATACGAGTTTTAATTCGTATATCTATTCGGGGGCGAACACAAGGTTCGCCCCTGCTGCCGATTGCGGACCACAGATCAACTCCAATCTTCAATCTTCAATTTTAAATATTACTCAAAATAACCTGTTGTCATATTTAATTACCAAAAGTTACTATATGCATTCCAAATGAAGTCTGCCGGCATATTTTCAGTATCCGATACCGATTTCACGGAGAACCTGACGGGGAGTGGCAATGCGAAAATATATCGTGATTCCGGCAATCGTTATCACAATAGCGGGCTTCAGCTGGATGTTTTTAAAGAAGGAGGAGCCTGAGGCCGACGTTGAGTCCAGGGCCTATGTCGGGCACGAGAACGACCGGGACATTCTTAACTTCATCCAATTTTATCCCCAGGCAACGGGAACCCGGCTTGATGACTGCCAGACCTGCCATCGCGGCGGCACTGCGGGAACGGATACCGGGCGGGAATTCAGCCCCTGCGGCTACTGCCATCTCCTGGAATTTCCCAACCCGAAATACAAAACAGGAATTCCGAATAATTTTGAAGACACGCTGAACGCATACGGACTGGTCTATAAGCTGAAAGGAAGGAACAGGGAAGCGCTCTCCAAAATCGCCGACCTGGATTCCGACGGCGACGGCTATGCCAATGCAGCGGAAATCAGGGAAATACGCTATCCGGGCGATTCCGCCAGCCGCCCCGGACAGCCGCTGGCGCCGGCCGTGACGCTCGGGTGGGACCAAATCCGCAGTCTCCCGCGACATACCCAGTTCATGCTTATGAACACCACGCAGGAACCTTTCGACGACTATACAACCTATTCGGGCATCCGGGTTCTAGACGTCCTCGAAGCTGCGGAGGCGGATCTCGGCAATGTTGCGGGCATAACGGTATTCGCTCCGGACGGCTACAGCGTCGATTACACCATCGACGAAGTCCTGAAATCTTTCCCGCGGGGATACTACTATGCCGGGCCGGCGGCCATTCAGGAAAAAAAGAAACAGTTTGTAAGGTATCCGGATACGATTCCCCCGGATGTCCTCGACAACCGCGAGATTCCCGGAACGCCGTGGCTCCTTCTTGCCCTGGAGCATAATGGAACGCTGCTGGAAATTTCCCGCTACGAGAAGGGCAGCGGGCGCCTCGTCGGAGAAGGGCCCTACCGGCTTGTCCGGCCTCAGCGGTTCCTTACGGGAGATCCGTCCATGCCGGGAAGACCCGACCGGTCGATCAAATCGGATGCATTCGGAGACGGGTGGGATTACGAAAGGTCGATCGACCACAACGCCGGCGCCTGCGTTCGCGGGGCATGCGTAATCCGCCTGAATCCCATGCCTTCCGGCTATGAAGAGTTCGACTGGAAAAACGGCTGGCCCCTTATCGATTCCCGCCGGATTGTGATCTTCGGCAGAGGGATTGCCCAAAAGCGATGAATCTTCATTGGAGTCTTCCTTTGGGATCCCTGGACCAGCGCCAGCATGGAGGAAGCCTTCACGGAAGCCAAACGCAGGCTTCGCCTTTCAGACAAAAGCGAGCACGAAGAGTACTTAAGGAATTTGCCGGAGCGCAACCTGACTTCCCGGGACGGGAAGCTGTACTGGCCCCCGGCAATCCGATCCGCGTTAGTCTATTGGGCCGTGAAACGGGAATAAAATCGACGCGGCATCTCCTCCACCGTCACGGTATTGTCCGTGAATTCCCGCTGCCTTCGAACAAAATCCTCCTCTTTTTTAAAAACTAATCCCTTAATATAAGGTGTTATTCTATTGACTATTGGTAATATTTTGTTATTAATTGTAATTCCTGCTCATTATTTATAATTTAAAGGAATGTTTTGGAAGATGATTCAAAACCTCTACTGATCAGGACGGGATTTTTCCTTTTGGGAGAGTAAAAAAATGTATTTAGAAAACAAGACACGCTTTATGACCATGACCATCGTTTGCGCCCTGCTGGTCTTCATCGCCGGAGTTTCGACAGTGCAGGCGCAGACGAAACAATTCCTGACATGGCAGGACGACCTCTATTACCTTCAAACTGTCCCGGATGATGAACTGGCGACACAACAGGCAGGCATCGAGCAGATTCGAAAGGGGGTCGAGCTCTACATTGAGATGCATCCGTCTACGGAGGTTTCCATATCCCCCGCTCCCTCCAAACCCTGGGATACGGAAGAAATACGAAACCAGGTCACTGTCCTGCAGCAGGCGGTCAACGCCATACTGAAAGAGGATCCGAACCGGCCGTTCAACCTGGGGACCACGGAAATCAGCGTGACATCGGAAGCTTCCCCGCTTTCGCCCACGGCCGACACCATGGACGGCGCCGAGATCCAGGACCTCCAGGCGCTGACGGTAGCCACGGCTCTCGATTACCTTCCCGGACTGTCGCTCGACCGCTCCGCCAACAGAAATGAAGTCCGGGTATTCCTGCGCGGATTCAGCAGTATCGGCCGGATACCTCTTTATCTGGACGGCATTCCCGTTCAGGTGCCCTACGACGGCACTCTCGATCTCAACCGTTTCCTGACGAACGACATCGCGGAAGTTCAGGTTGCCAAAGGATTCTCCTCCCCGCTGCTCGGCGCCAACAACCTGGGCGGCTCCATCAATCTCGTCACCCGGCAGCCGGAAAAGAAATATGAAATGGATGCCGTATTCGGAGCCGGTTCCGGGGAACTGTTTCAGGGCTCCGTACAGCTCGGCACGAAATGGGACAAATTTTATCTCCAGGGTTCAGCCGATTACCTGCAGAGGGAGTACGTCCCCCTGTCCGGGGACTTTCCGGTGCCGTCCCCGAATCAGACGAACTACAAGCTGAATCATTCCAATACACAGGATGAAAAGTACGCCGCCAGGATAGCCTGGACGCCGAAAGGCATGAACCAGTATTCATTCAGCTATACCAACCAGAAGGGAGAAAAAAGCCAGCCTCTGTATACGGGTGACAACTCCCGCCCGCCGAGAAGGAACTGGGACTGGCCGTACTGGAACAAATACAGCTACTACTTCATTTCAAACTCGGAAATGGGGGAAGCCGGTTCCCTTAAATTCCGCGTGTTTTACGACCAGTTCAAGAACGGCCTCGGGTCCTACTTCGCCCCCACATATGTTGCCGAAGATCTAATGTTTTATTCCGAATACGACGACCACACGGGAGGCCTGTCCACGGAGTTCACCACCCGGATGTTCCCCGGGAATACCGCCAGTGTCTCCTTTACCTTCAAGGACGATACGCACAAGAGCACGGACCGGATTCCTTTCACGCAGCCGACAATAGTCGACCGGGCCCAGACTTTCACAATCGGCTTCCAGGATGTCATCACCATCACCTCGAAACTGCGGGCGACATTCGGCTTCAGCGCCGATCGCCTGAAGGGGCTTCACGCCCAGGACCTGCTCGAACTGGAGGACGAGGAGGGCGAAGTTTACGATTACATACTTATCCCCCTCCAATGCCGGTCGAACCCGGACAACGACAGTTTTCGCGGCTGCCTGCCGAACGAATGGACCTTCAATCCGCAGGTCTCAATGTCCTATAACGTTTCGAATCAGGACACGATATTCGTAACCTTTGCCGACCGGGGCCGGTTCCCCCTGCTGAAAGAGTTGTACAGCTACGGATTAGGAGCCCGCTTGCCCAACCCGGACCTGAAGGCCGAGCGCAGCAGAAACTGGAATGCCGGATATACGCACGTATTCGAGTCCAGAACGGTGGCCCAGGTTGAATACTTCCACAACAGCATTCGGAATGCCATCAATGACGTTATGGTCCCCGATCCCGGGGAATTCTGCCCGGAATATGACGGCCTTTGCGAACAGTGGACGAATATCGCCAAAGAGGTGCATCAGGGCTTCGAGATCAGCGTAAGAAGCACGCCGATCCGGCGCCTGACGCTGGATGCCAGCTACAGTTACATTAATCGGACCATCGAATATGAAGAGGATCCTGAAGAACTGGGCATCGATCTCGACTATATGATTCTGTACACGCTGCCGAAACACAAGGTCGTCGTGAACGGATTCGTCGATTTGCCGCACAAAATTCAAGCCCTGGCCACCCTCAGATTTGAGGGCGGCGTCAATGTCCAGGACCAGTCGTACCGAAGCAGCCCGCCTCCGCCGTTCAGCGTGAATAACGCCTTGGTGGACTTTGGAGTAACCTCTCCATCAATACAGGGATTCTCCTGGCAGGTCGGCGTGAAGAACATTTTCGACCGATACTACTTTTACACTCCCGGCTACCCGGAAGCGGGCCGGAACTGGTATTTCAATACGCGTTACCGATTCTAACCCGTGGTTCTCCTTTAATAGACCACCAGCCACGAATGGGCGCCATGGATTTTGCATCGTTTTATCAGGATCCGGCCCATTCGTGGCTTTTCCTGTTTAAAGCAACGAATATAATAGGTACAGGATTCCCGGGAACGGCAAGCATCATCCGATCGGGAAGGATGCGTAAAATATCTGTTCATTTTACCCGTGCCCTTCCCGCCCGATATTGTGAAACCATGCAGACTGCAGTACAGGGATACAATCCCGATCATCGTTCGCTGCTTCTCTGAAATGAGCGACTGCGGCTTATTCAGGTATTTATACAGAAGGCGGATTTTATGAAAAAGAGCATATGGATAATAATAGCAGCGCTGTCGGTATCTCTTTGTCCTCAGCTTTATGCCAAGTCCTTCAGCATAACGGGATCGGTCAAGCAGCCGTTGAATCTTTCGGTTGAGGATCTGGCCTGGTTCAATCCGATCCGGGTGCAGCTGAACGAGGTTATGAAGGACGGATCCTACAGGGGAGCATGGCTCTATTCCGGCGTCCCCCTGAAAGCTCTTCTCGAAACTGCATTTATCGAAAAGGAAGAGACCGCCTTTTCAAAGAAAACAGACCTCGCCGTCCTGGTCCGGAACAGCGAAGGACAGGAAGTGGCCCTTTCCTGGGGGGAGATATTTTATAAAAACCCCGCCGACATAATCATCGCCTCCTCTGCGGCGCCTATAAGGCCCCACCACGGATGCAGTTCCTGTCACAAACCTGAAGTCTATAACCGCTACATGAAGCAGTTCGACAGGGAGATCGGTTTTCCCAAGCTTGTTGCAGCCGGCGACGGCTATGCCGACAGATCCATTGAGAACATCGTAAGCATTGAGGTTGTTAATTTCACCGCTGCAATGCCGGCAGAGAAATCCGACGAATTCTTTTCTCCATCCTTTGTGGTGACAGGGGACGTTGCAACCGGACTCACCTTAACGGACCTTTCGGGTTTTCCCCGAAAGGACATGCGCGTGATCCATATGGGCGAAGGACGGGGATATCACGGCATCGACGACTATTCGGGCGTATCATTCAACGACGTTGTTGATAAGGCCGGGCCGGCACCCGGGCTTTCCAAGGTATTTCTTATCTCCGCCGCCGACGGATACCGGAGCACCTTTTCCTACGGTGAGTTGTTCCTGAACAGGGGCGAGGAAAATAACCTGATCGCCGACACGCAAAACGGGAAAAATATCGAGGAGGGCGGAAAATTCGTCTTCGTCCCTTCAGGGGACCTCATGCTGGATCGGGACGTCAAGGCGCTGGAAAAAATTGAAGTCATCGATTTGAAGCAAAAGCCTAAACTGACATTTATCGGCGTAGGAAGCGGAGATGCCGACCTGATAACCATGGAAGCGGTCACCGCCATGGCCCGCGCGGATGCCTTTGTCTGCCCCCCGGACATTAAAAAAAGTTTCGGCAAATACATGGGAGACAAACCTGTTCTTCTGAATATTTACGATTTTATCGCGCCCGTAATGAAAAAGAAGTTTCCGGATATGTCACGGGAGGAACTCACTGAAAAGGTGGAAAATAACTGGGTCGAGATAGCCGATACCATAAAGGACGAGATCGGAAAGGGAAAAAACGTAGCCATCCTGGATTATGGAGATCCCACTATCTGGAGCGCGTCGGAATATATAATGGAGCATTTTGACAAGGACGCGATGGATATTGTTCCGGGACTGAGCTCCTTCAATGTGGCCAGCGCCCTGCTCGAAAGACACACGGGATGCAAAGGATCCATCATTCTGACAACATCGGCTAATATCCTTGCAAACAAACCGTTATTTCAGGCGGCGGCAAAAACAGGAGAGACACTGAGCATTTTCATGCCGCTGAAAGACATGCCAGGACTTGCCGAGTTTTTCAAGGCAGCCTATGAACCGGGCACACCGGTGCATATTGCATACCGCGCCGGATACTCAGGAAGCGAAAAGGTGGCAATAACGGACATTGAAGGATTAATGGCTACGATCGAAGCGGAGAAAGAAAAGGACCTCTTTCTTGTTTTCATAGGCCCCTGCCTGGAGGAATCCGCAAAGGCGAACAGACACTGACAGATTCCCGCTTTGTCGAGAGTGACTCCGGAACTGTCCCGGACGGATTTTTATCTCGGTTACCCCGACCTCCAATGGTAAGCCGGTAATACGGAATTTCATTCGATTGCCGGCTCCATTCCCCATTCTTTTTGTGTAATATTATATTAATGAATTGACACGGGTAGCTTCCCGGCAATCGGGCGACACCGGCAGTTTTTGCCTCCTCCGGAAGAACTGGAGGCTGTCCGTTCAACCGGAGACATATCCGGTCGATTGCGCTTTAAAATCCAATGGACTAGAGAGGTGTACGTATGAAACTCAGTGCGAGAAACCTTATAAAGGGAAAGATTTCCAAAATAACGATGGGAGCCGTCAATGCCGAGGTGGAGCTTGAACTGGCCGACAAGCAGGTCATTGTGTCTATCATCACCATCAATTCCGTAAAGAGGCTTGGACTGGAAGAAGGCAAAGAAGCTTATGCCATGATCAAAGCTTCCAGCGTGATGATAGCGACCGACTGATGCATCCTATCCGTTTTCCCGTGAAAATGCGTGGGATGAGCGGAGCCGCTTTTCCTCGATATAGTAGTACAGCATCAACAGAATAAGAATCGGGAAGCAGAACAGAATCAGCCGCAAACCCGGGTCCCTCTTTATAAGAAGCTGGAATGACGGTGTGGAGAAAGGCTTCGGGTCCGTTTTGTCCGGCACCCGACTCATGTGGATCTGAAATCCGTTCCAGAACAGCGGGCTGCCGAGGGAAATTTCTTTGTCCACGCTCCGTCTGCCGTCTGAAAAATTCAGTCTGATGCTGCACCGGCGGATTTCCCCCGCGAACGGTCCGGTATAGAAGGAGCATTCCGGCTCGCCGACCTTCATCTGAATCCCGCCGGGCAAAGCGTAATGCGCGGTTTCTCCCGGCCGGCCCACAAATTCCATGGGTTTGCTCCTGTAACCGACGCACACCGACGCGAAATGCCCCAGAAGCATGACTCCGAAGCAGGCATGAATGAAGGACGGTGTAACTCTGAAGAGGAATATCCGCGTTCCCGTCGCACGGCGACGCTTCCAGTGGAACAGCAACCGGTCGGCGACGCAGCATCCCGTATTGATCCCGAGCAGAAGCAGTGCAGCCGTCAACGCCAGAAACCACCAGCTTTTGTCCGGGTTTTGCAAACCCCATTCCCGCAGCCAGTCCTGCATCCGCGAGTGATTGAGAGCATTGAATCCCATTGTGTTTGACGGGACATAGACGCTGCCGGTCAGGAGCAGAACAATAGCGGCTGCAAGAATCCAGACAGTCAGCTTTACCGACGACATGAGTTTCCAGATTCGTTTTATCATAGAGTCGGTCCTAGAAATGGCTGAGGAAGTAAGGAATGTAGCGGAAATAGAAAACCGGCAGGAAAGAAAGGGCGACCAACAGTGCCCGTCTTCGGGCGGTCCATCCGGAGAGCAGCTTTAAATGCAGGTACAGGGCGAGAAAAAGCCAGAATGCCGCCGAGATATAGTGCCTGTCCGATGAAAGATGAAACGGAACCGCCCAGCCTATATAGCTCCAGACGGCGCCGACAACCTGGGACAGGCTGAAGAGAACGAAAGCCAGGATGACGTAGCCGTGATAGAATCCCGCGTCTTCATTGCCCCGGAAGTACAAAAAGGCGTACCAGCAGGCAAGGAAAAATACGGCATAGGCCATACTTTCGATGAAGAAAAAAGACGTGACCCACAAAACCGGATGCGTCGGCCCCGGAGGGTAAACCAGGGTGTTGCCGGATATTAGCACCCGGATCTGCAGGCTGATCGCAACGGCAAAGGCCAGGATAAGGAACACGGCAGAGTTCACGGTCCTTTTCCTGCGCGAAAAAGCCGCGTGCAGCAAAACAACCGCCGAGAACCCCCAGGGCATAAACACTTCGAGCGACACCATGGTATTCGGCATGAACATGCCGGACGCATTTCCCAGGGACCAGAGGAAACAGGAGTGCAGGATAAAACCTGCGAATAGAAACAGGGAGCCGATCCTGTGCCTTTCAGGCTTCAACCAGAAAAGGGCGGACAAGAGAAAGCAGCCTGCGGCTCCGTACTGCATCCAGAACGGAAGAGAAATCGATGGATTCATTGGATTGTCTTGTTGTTGCCTGGCAACCGTTTTTCAACGGCAGCGCCTGTAAAATAGTAACTTTAGTTCTAATGCGCCGGGATCGGTTCAAGGCCCCATGGAATCGTCCTGTACGGTTCCGGTGTGCCGAACAGAGTTTCTAAAGATTCCCCGGGAAATGTAAGAATGATGTTTTTCATATACCCGTGCAGCGTGTCCCATTCTTCCGGCGTCAGCTCCCCCGCGGATTGCTTCTTTTTGTAGTCGAAAAAATCCGCCGGATAAAGCTCCGGCTTCAGCCGGATCTCCACCGCCGTGTGGGTCGACTTCCGGTACAGGAGGTACTGGAAATTCCCGCGGCCGGCCTGCATCCCCTTCGGGGCGGCGGTCTTTTCTTTGCGCGTCGCGCCGATCATCACCAGATCCAGCAGGTCCAGACTTCCCGAAGTCGGCGTTTTCGAAAAAACCACCAGGTCTTTCCTTTCGGGTATTTCATTGCCGAACAAAAGCCGGATGCCGTACTGGAGCGCCCGGAAAGTGGTGGTGACGCCCGGGCAGGAATGTCCGTGAAAACGGAAAGCGTCCGCCAGTGAGATGCTGCATTCCCTGCCGTCGACCAGCATCCGGATGGGGGGAATGTCCGGGGTTCTTTCGCGGACCCCTTTGGCTGTATGGCAGATATTGCAATCCTCCCCGAAAAGAGCCGGGGCCTGCGCGCCTAAAACCAGGACAATGCACACAATCCACATTTTCTTGGCCATTTCATTTTCCTCTGATATTTTCTTGTCCCGGAAAGGGGCAATTTCCTAAATTCAACTCACTTATCGATACTATGATATTTGTCGTTTATATCTGCCGCCTCGTGTAAGCGAAGCGACCGGAACCTAGTGAGAAACGCGGGCTAGGGCAAAATGCCTGTTATAAAATCTCCCACAAAGATGATGTTTTCGAACGGAAGCGAATCCGGCTTCACTCTGGATTCTATGGTCTCCAGTGTCCCTTCAATGACGGACTGTTTCTCCTTGAAGCCTGCGTACAGCACAATAGAAATCGGCGTTTTCGGCGGATACCGGGTTTTCAGCTTATGAATGATATCGTCGAATTTTGTTCGATGGGTGAAGAGGACCATGCTGCACTGAAGTGCGGCAAGAGCCTCAAGTCGGTCCCGGCCTTGGGGACGGTCTGTTGTCAGTATGACGGAATGTGTGCCGGACGCCCAGGTGGGATCCCGCATCAGTGCAGCCAGCCCCGCATTAAAGGAACTGATCCCGGGAACCACATCCATTCCGACATCCTTGAATTCCTGAAGCATCCACACCCAGGGCCCGTAGATCAGGGGATCGCCGTTATCGATAAAGACCACCTGTTTCCCGCTGTTTACAGCCTGCCGGACAGCGTGAAGAAAAGTCTGCCTTTCTTTTTCGAGCCCTGAATCTCCCGGTTTCGACTTTCGCATATAGTAGCGGGTAAAAACATCGGAGGGGAGCACCCGAATTTCTTTATCTTTGAGGTAATCCGCAAACCGTCCCAGGATATCTCCGCCGAAAGTATAGATCAGGTCCGCGCTCTGAACCAGCTTCAGGGCCCTGACGGTCGCCAGATCCGGATCTCCCGGTCCGAGCCCGACAAGATACACCCCTGCGGCTCTGCACGGAGCCAGTCCGGAGAAAAACAGGATTCCAAACAGAAAAGCCGTTTTGAATGAACTGTAAAGATTAAACCTTCTTCTGTAATGGTTCGCGCACCGTTTCATTCCGGATTTTCTCCTTATATGGATGCATTATCATGGATTTTTAATTACGTCCGGATGGTAAAGAGATTCGCCGTATTGAAGGCGTCCGAACCGATCGATGATCCTTTGCCCCTCGGGACCGGCCACAAAATCATAAAACTTTTCCGCGAGATCGTAATTGTAATTCAGGTTGGGATGCTTATCCGGATTGACCAGGCACATTTCATACCGATTCGGGGGACCGGTTACAAACAGCTTCAGATTCTTCACCTTGGACTTGTGCATGGCCCAGGTCGAAGAATCCAGCATATGGTAGCGTCCGGTTTTATCGGCATTCAGAAGAGAATCCAGCATGAACGTCCCGCTTTCCCCGTACCAGCTTTTCCCGCGGGGATCGAGATCCAGGCTTTTCCAGATTTTGAGCTCCAGGATGTGCATTCCCCCGCCGTCCCCCCTTGAAAGGTAAGGGGATCCGGTCCGGAAAATTCTTTCGTGGACCTCTTTGAGATCGGTAAGACCGGCAATGCCGGCCGGATCTTTACGGGGACCGACAACAACAGTGTAGTTGTGCATAAACTCCACTCTTTTTGCCGCGTTCCCTTCCTGCACGAATTTTTCCGTCGCCTCCTTTTCGTGTCCCATGGTGATGTGGGCCAACCCGTGGCTTCCAAGATCAAGCCCCGGCCCCGTCGGTGTTTTTATGCAGCGTACGACGCCTCCATACTCGGCGCGAAAAGCTTTCGCCAGTTCATCCACCAGCCCCAGTTCGTAGGGACTCCCGGTGGCAACGACAATTTGCCTGTACTCCTGGTTGAACGCGTTTGCGCCAAGAAACAGGAACCCGATGAGACTTGCAATCAGCAAGAAAATCCTCGCGGAGCAGCGTGTCTTCCAAATCAAAGCTGTATAGGACATCTCAGACTCCCCCTCACACGGCCTGCTGCATCGAACCGGACACTCCAGCCATTCAAGCAGACAAAATCATACCATCCAATATCTGAGATAGTCATCAATATTCACCTTATAGACACTATTAATTACATAATATAACAATATATTACAGGTAGACCGGGATTACATATTGAATAATATCTTCGGGATTCCTGTGCGGAGGGTATCGTCAAGGCGGATTCGCCCAAGCACTTATTTCACACCCTGTTTTCAGTAGAAAATCCCCTGGATAGTATAACTTCGGGGTATTTATTGCGGAGGGCCGGGGTCGTCCAGAGTTTGCCTCTACCGGCCCACCGCAGTCCAATGGCTAGAGGTCTATAGTATATCATGTAGGTTTTTTTGATTTCTAGTAATATTTTGTAATTTATTGTAATTTTATTTTTCCCACTTGATAGCTTCGGCCAGCTGGTCCTGATCTACGAAACGGGTACCGGGATCCGGAAGCTGCCCACCGGGATTTCGAGCATCGTTAGAGCTCAATGAAAACGACTCCAAAAGCCGGTGGAGCTCCTCCGTCTGCCTGGTCAGAGATTCCGATTCGACGAAGGACTGGTTTGAATTGACCACATACTGCCGGATCATTCCCTCCAGCTGGCTCAGCGCCATCGTTGCGGCCTCGACACCTCTCTGCTGGCGTTCCGATGAGGATGCTATATAGGACATCACCTGACTCACGCTATCCGCATGGGATTTGATTTCTTCCAGGTTCCGCATGGCCTCCTGGTTCGTCGCCACTCCGGCCTCGGCGTCCCGAACAGACTGTTCGATCATTTCAGCCGAATTACGGGCCGCTTCCGCGCTGCGCATGGCAAGGCTTCGTACTTCTTCCGCCACTACGGCAAATCCCTTTCCCGATTCCCCCGCTCTGGCGGCCTCCACGGCGGCATTCAGAGACAGCAGGTTCGTCTGGAAAGCGATCTCGTCAATGGTCTTGACTATTTTAGCTGTCGCATCCGACGAAGCTTTCATTTTCGCAATGGCATCGGAGAGGCGCTTCATGCTTTCAAATCCCTTTTCGGAGCTCTCACGGGCCTTGGCGGTCAGTTCACGCCCCTGTTGCGTATATTCCGAATTACGGCGAATAACCTCGGACATGTTCCCCAGATTGCCGGTTACGGACTTCAGGGTAGTGGACTGTTCCGCGGCACAAGCCGTAAAGAGCTGGCTTATAGAGTAAATTCTGTTGGATATTTTCAGGACTTCATCCACATTGGATACCATTTGAGTCAATCCGGAATCCAGGCGGGCAATCGCGCTGTTGACCTCCTCCTTCATTCTTTTGAAATCGCCACGGTAGTTGCCGTTCATGCGGATACGAAGATTGTGCCCGGCGACGGCATGCAAGGTTTCCGACGCCTCGCTAATCGGGAATGCTATGTCTTCCATCAGATTGTTCATAGCCCTCACCAGGTCCCCGTAGATTCCCTGAAACCGTTCCGCGTTTCCTCGCACGCCAAACTGCCCTTTCCCTGCTGATTGGATCAATCGATGGATTTCGTTGAGCATATCCTTCATGACAACCAGGTTATCTTTAAAAATCACCGATCCCTTTGTTGAAACGTCTGAAACATCGAGCGCGCCTCTACCTAATCTCTCCGCCGAATCGGATACACTCTTGAGATTCCCGGCCAATTCCTTCAAGGACTCCGCCATTTCTCCAATTTCATCCCCTCGCCTGAAGTCCAACTTTACTTCGGCATCGCCCCGCACGATCCGCCGCATGGCCGTTTTTAACTTTTTCAATGGCTCCAGAATACGGGCCGCCGAAAAATAAACGCCCAGGCTTCCAAGGACCAGGATGCATATTCCGGCTGTAACGAACAGCGTTCGACTTCCTGAAACAGCATTTGCTATATCCGTACGATCAATACCCAGGGCAATGCTGCCCGGCCCGGAGGCGTCCAAAACAGCCGGGAACACGACAATGGATTCGGATCCTCCGTCGAATGACCGGACACCGGAAGTATTCATTGCGGACAGTCCGCTGCCCGAGCCCTCCGTTTCAGAAGTCGATTCCGTTTCGGACGACAGCACCAGTTCCTGAATAGATATGAGATAAGGTCCTGCGCGCTCGGGTCGGTATTCGGCCAACCGGTTTCCCGACGAATCGTAGACAATGGCGAAGTGAATTTCCTCTATTTCCCGCAGGCGCTGAAGGATTGCATTCGCATCGGAAACATTGCCTGGAGACAAGTCTCCCTCCGTCCACATGGCCACCAGACGGGCAATTATCGATGCCCGGTTGGTTTGAAACGCCTCAGCCTGAGCTTCCTGCAGTCGCAGATGCACAAAAAATATCAACCCTGCCGACAGCAACAACACGGCCAAGACCGTCAGCAACAACCTGTGTTTAATCCCCAGATTCTGCAAGTACATCCCGGCCATTCAGCCCCTTGATAAAGGCAACAACAGCAAGAAAACAAATATTGTTAAACAACAAAAACTTAGAGGAAATTACCTGTTTTAAATCTGTTTGGTTATCGGACACACCTATTGCCCGATAACGTTAAAAGTATCGGATAAAATTACAATAAACATTAGACAATACTGGATTTAACCCAACATTAGCTAAAGAATTAGTACTAGTGGCATCAACCATGGACATGAGGGAAAGATGGAGGGAGAGGATTACAGAAAAATACGCCGGCGTCTGAGTTCGAGGAAACAATCCGCGCAGGCGGCAACATCGGCTCCTGCGTCATGGGCTTCCTCGTATCCCGTCCCGAACAGAAAACGGTGCAATTCGGAAAGCGACGGCCACTTATAACCGAATTGACCCGGAATACGGCAGAGTTCGGTAGTCCCGACCATGGTGCAGAGCCGTTTTTTATCTCCAAATGGAGGATCGAATTTCATGCGCAGGTATTCCGCGGAGATTACGCTCTCGTCAAAACGGAGGTTGTGGGCGACAACGACCTCGGATTTCCCGACGGCGTTCGCAAATTCCTGCAGCGCCGCAGCCAGCGGCTTCCCTTCGGCCTTTGCCCGCTCGGTGGAAATGCGATGAACGCGCTGCGCTTCCTTCGGAATTGTGAACCCGTCCGGTTGAACCAGAAAAGCCCTGGATTCAAGAGGGCGGGACTCTTTATCGTATCGCGCCCATGCAACCTGTACTATTCGCGGCCAGTTATCGAGATCGGATATTGGAGCTCTCCAGTTTTTGGGCAGTCCCGTCGTTTCGCAATCGATTACGATATACATAATATCCTCTGGCCTGTGACTTCAAAAAGTCGGCAAGTTTACAGGCCGGCATGTTCGCAGGTTCCGTTTACCGGTTAAAAGTTCCCGTTTTCCTTAACCCGAAGGAAAAATTCCGAGTGTTATCTTCCTGAGATTATCAGAAAATAACAAATAAATTGAAAGGAATGGTAGACGAAAACCGTTCCTTTGCGTTTTAGCAGTATATGAAGGGGAAATTGCGGTTCAGGAAAAACCGGACGTCGAACGAAGACAAGCAATTGAATCCACTACAGATACAGTCGGAATTAGCCGCAGCGCAATATCGAATCGAAGAGAGTGAAAATAATTTTCATATTTTATTCAAACACAGCGCCTCCGGGTTGGCGGCGGCGGATACATTGACGCACCGTTTCGTATTAGCCAATCCGTCCATCTGCCGCATGCTCGGATACAGCGAGGAAGAATTCCTCACAATGAGGGTGGAGGACATTCACCCTCCGGAAGACAGGGAACGCATTCTGGATCTTTTCAAGAAACTTGCCCGTGGTGAAATCGAGTCGACACCCAAAGTACCGGTTTTACGAAAGGACGGATCTGTCTTCCAGGCCGAAATAGATGCTTTCCCGATTATCATTAACGGTCAGACCTGCCAGATGGGAACTTTCCGGGATATGACCCGGTACAATATGGCAAATGAAGCGCTGCGGGAAAGCAGGCAGGTGTTTTCCACCGTCTTCAATAAAAGTCCGATCGGCATCTTCATCACACGTCTTTCGAACAATGGTTTTATCGATGCAAACGCCGCATTTCTTTCCCTGACCGGTTTTAACAGAAACGAAGTCATCGACCGATCCCCTAACGAATTGAACATTTGGGAAAATGAGGAGGAATGGGACCGGATCGTTCAGCAAATCTGTAGTCGCAAAACAATTTCAAGTATAGAGACGAAGCTTCGTGAAAAGACGGGGAAGATCATCGACATCCTGCTTTCATCCGAGTTGATGGAACTGGACGGCGAACCCTGCATGCTTTCAATGGTCCTGAACATTTCCGAGCGTAAGCGAACGATGGAAGACCTCCAGCAGCGCATCCATCTGCAGGATCAGATCGCGAACATCAACGCAACGGTTCCCGGAATGATCTACTCCTTTAAAATGAGTCCTGACGGAACCACCAGCGTTCCCTATACGAACGCCAAGATATATGAGCTGTGGGGATTGCACCCCGAAGAGGTAGCTGAAGATTTCTCCCCGGGCCTTGCCCGGATTCATCCCGCCGACATCAGCCATGTCTGGGAATCCATTTCGGAATCAGCCCGCACGCTGAAACCGTGGCGCAACGAATTCCGCGTGCGGCATCCGGAAAAGGGCGAGAGATGGATCGACGGATTCTCGCTTCCCAAAAGACAATCGGACGGCAGTATTCTCTGGCACGGATTTGCCTATGACATAACCGACAACAAACGGGCCCAGGAACGTCTGCGCCGATTCATCGCCGCGGGCCCGGCCGTTCTTTATGCCCTTGAGGCAAAAGAGAACCGGCTGCAGATTACCTGGATAAGCCAAAACCTGTATCCGGTTGTCGGATGGACACCGGCGGAAGCGCTTGAAAAAACCAGCTGGTGGCAGGACAACATACACCCGGAAGACCGTGACCGGGTCGCGGAGCAGCATGCCTTCCCGTACAGAAAGGACCACCAGGTGCTGGAATACCGTCTTCGCCGCAAAGACGGTACATACTTATGGATCCGCGACGAAAAAAGGTTATTGCGTGGAATCGAAGGAAGGCCGGATGAAGTTGTGGGCGCATGGGTGGACATATCCGAACGGATTCACCTGGAAGTACAGCTGCAGCAGGCACAGAAACAGTAGGCCAGGGATGGACTGACGGCACTGACGGTAGTGGAGGAATCCGAAAGAACCATTGATTTCCTGCTTTCGAGCCTCATTATGCCTCACGGCAACGGGTTGCAGCTTGCAGAAAACCTCCGGTCGCAATATCCCGGGATGAAAATCCTCAGATCAATGGAGGATTTTCAAGAATATACAAAAGATCAGTAGAAGGTAGATAGGCAGAATAAGCCGCGGTTTTTCGGTTCGGCTTCATTGTCAAGTCCTGTCCCGGCTTCCTATCAGATATGTCCTATGAAAGAAGATGTTATGTAAACATGAGCGGTTATACCGACAGCCGCCTGATTCGTGAAAACGATTCCCCGGCCGAACGGACTACATACCCAAACCGTTTTCATCGCTGGAATTTGTGGACAAAGTCCGCAGGGTGTTGGACGGAAGACTGTAATTTCTCCGACGGGATGCGGGTTAACGCCCGCCGGCGGTCGGATACTCCGCCGTCATCCAGGCGTTCATCACCCCCCCACTTATACATGAAGATTTGTAGTGACCGGCCTTTTTAATTCCGAAACGGGCCCGATGCTTTTTTAAACCGTTCTTCAATCAACTCAACCGCTCTTCTTCGTCCGTCTTCCCTGCTCATTTTTCTGCTGATCCGGCGCACCCTCGTCGACATTTCCGGATCGTCGAGAACCGACAGGATGGACCGGGCAAGTTTTTCAGCCGTTACCGTTCTCCTGTACAGCGGTTTGGGAGCCATTCCTGCCTGTTTCAACAACATGCCCCATGAGGACTGGTCATTGGCATGCGCCACGATGACGGACGGACAGCCGGCCCGGATAACGGTCTGAGTCGTTCCCGCTCCCCCTGCGTGGACGACAGCCGCGCATCGAGGAAATACCTCCTGGTGGGCCACTTCGGCAACCCTGTATATGTTCGTACTCTCGGGAATATCGCGTATCAAATCCCACCGGGATTGAATAACGGCCCGGCAACCGGCAATCCGGGCTGCGTCAATCATCAAACGTGTTATGTCTCCCGGCGCCGGATCTCCTTTCATGATACTCCCGAAAGTCATGAAAACGGGACGGGGGCCGGAATCCAGGAATTTATCGAGGCCGTCGGGCATGGGGACAGGTTCGTTCCGTTCCGGTACATTGCAGAAACCGCTGACGTGGAAATCGTCTTTCCAGTCCGGTCGGGGAGGAAAAAGCGCGGGGCTGACTGCAATCAGCGTCAGATAATCGGAAAACCAGGAATCCTGAAGGACACTCTTCACAGGCATGAGTCTCTCCCGCTTCCGCATTCCGTCTATGGCAGGGCGGAAATACCGGTTGAGAATCCGGTCCGCCAGTTTCCACATAAGAGAATTTGCATATCTGCCCAGATTTACATTGAGAGGAGATATGTGTGTTGACGGAACGGGCGCCAGTGTCGGAAACACACAAACACAAGGGAGATTCGCCTTTTCGGCCGCGATCGCAGCCGGATAAACCATGGCGTGACGTATAAGAATTTCATTCTCCCGGCACAGCTTTTTCGCGGTGGCCAGGAGATCTTCCACAACCGGTTCCAGGAAATAAGACAGAACCGTTCGCAACTGCCTCAGCGGATTTCGATCTCCTATTATCGACTTCCCCAGCCTCGCCATGAAATCCGGCTCATACGCAGGCATGGCATGATCGACGAGCCGGAACCCCAGGCTTTTCTCCAATGAGTTGAAATCCGCCTTATGCACGCTTGCAGCCGCCAGGGTCACTTCATGGCCGGCGCCCTGCAGCTCTCCGGCAAGGGCGATAAACGGGCGGATATCGCCTTCCGTCCCCCAGGTCTGCATCCCTATTTTCATGCTGGAGCTCCCGTGTGAGAAACCGGTTTCCATAACATTTCAAGAATCCCGATCCTCTCTAATGAATTTTCACCGCACCTTCGGGGTCCCGTAAGGATCTTCCATCCACCGGCAACAGGCCTTTTCCGAGCAACAAAAGATGATTATTGTCTGACACAAGCAATTTGAATAGATTATACTAACGCCACAAAAATATGGAACAGGTGCTTTGAAATGCTCAACCTCCCCGACACCCGGGACGAGCGGGAAAACGGTACTTTAGCCCCCTTTACCGATGAACAGGCTCGTGCGGCTCAACAGGCCCTGGTAAGCCGACCGAGGATCAGCATTCGTCTTCGCATTGCGCTGGGTATCATTTCGGCCTTTATACTCAATTCAGCTCTGATCATCGCAGCCGTGCTGTTCATCTCCCATATCACGAAACAGCAGAAATTGCTGGAGCATGCAAGCAATTTCGAGTTTGAGATCCAGGAAGCCCGCCGCTTCGAAAAAAATTATTTCCTCTACGGCACGAACTTGTACGACGCGCTGAACAAAGCCCAGGATGCACAGAATCTGCTGCAGAATTCTGAAAGTGAAATGCGCCAGATTATCGGAAACGACTCCTATGAAGACATGGCCTACAATTTGGCCCGGTACATGGAATCGCTTGAAAAGCTCAGAGCCGTTGATGACACCGACAATGAAATCGCCGAGACGACAAAACTGTCTATTGAATCGGAACTCAGGAATTACGGCGCCGCGATCATTGCGAATGCCTCCAATCCCATCGAACAGGAACGCCTCCGGATTCAGACATGGCTGCAAAGCTCCTGGATTGTAGCGGTATCGGCCCTTGTGTTCACGCTGTTGCTCGAAATTTTCATAGTGAGATTCATCGCCAAACAGATTATTCGTCCGTTCAACCGTTTTGAAAAATATACGATGAGGATCGCGGACGGTGATTTTTCATTGATAACACCCAAGCGCCGCTATCGCGACGAATTCACCAACCTGGCCATCGCACTGAACCGCATGCTGTCCGAATTGAAAAAACGGGAAGAACAGTTGATCCAGTCCCGTAAGCTCGCAGCCGTGGGTAATTTGACCGCCGGCATAGCTCATGAATTGAACAATCCCCTGAATAACATCAGCCTTACGACAGAAGCCCTCATTGACGAATATGACGAATACGATAAAGCGACAAAATTGAAAATGCTCCAGGATATTTATTCCCAGGTGGAACGCGCCAGCAAGACCGTGGCCAATCTGCTGGATTTTACCCACCGGGACAAGGAGGCGTTTGAACAGGTCAGCATAAAAAACGTCCTGGAAAGAACCATCAAATTAATCGCCAATGAAATAAAATTGAGCAACGTCCAGCTCGACATGCATTTCGACGACAATCTCCCGCCGATTATGGGAAACCAGGACAATTTACAGCAGGTATTTCTTAACCTGTGCCTCAACGCCCTGCAGGCCATGCCGGACGGAGGGACATTGACCGCCAGAGCGTACGCGGAAAAAGAATCCATTAAAGTGATTGTTCGCGACACGGGAATCGGGATACCGAAAGAGAATATAAACAGCATATTCGATCCGTTTTTCACCACAAAGGAAATCGGGAAGGGGACCGGTTTGGGGCTGTCCGTCAGCTATGGTATCGTCAGGAAGCACCAGGGTACAATATCGGTGGAAAGCGAAGTCGGCAAAGGGGCTTCTTTCACGATCAAGCTGCCCTGCGCCGGAAGTTCGCAGCTTCAGGCAAAGGGGTAACACTTTAAAATTTACATGAAACGGCTTGAGGCAACTGCGGATAGGAATCATTTATATTCAATGCAAGTTTACCGCTTCAGCAACATAGAGGATTATTCCCCCGTCACGGTCCTGCCGACGGCGATCCGTCGGTCCCCGTTTCGAGTTGTTCGGGCCTGCCCGGAAGAGGCAAAACCCAGCGAAAAATGCGCCATGGATAATTATCGGCGTTTCGACGACTCTAGCCCGCTTTTCTCGCAGGGTTCCGTCGCGAGGCGGTGCAGAGGGCCGTGGATACAAGGCGCGCGATTGAGGCCCCCGCAGACATACTTGACAGTATGTCGAGGAGGCCGATTGAGCGCAACGCAGTAGACATGGTTCTCTGTACCGCCGTAGTAGGAACCTTGTGAGAAAAGCGGGCTAAAGATCCGGCAATGAAGAAAGGAGCAGCCCTTGAGTAAGAAGATCGAAGTCATGGTCCTGGATGACGAGCCCATTGTTTGTGAACGTGTCAAAGACTTCCTCGACAAGAAAGGGATCTCAACGGAAACATATACAGATTCCCAAAGCGCACTCAATCGGATCAGGGAGAAAACCTTCGATGTGATTGTCACGGACGTGAAAATGGAAGGCGCCACCGGCATGGATGTCTTATTTACGGTAAAAAAGGACAAATATCGCTCGGAGGTAATCATCATTACGGGGTACAGTGCTTTTGAATCGTTTCGGGAAGCGGAAGCTGTGGGAGTTTTTGACTATATAATGAAACCGTTCAAAATGGATGATCTGTACAGCAAGATTAAAAAAGCGGCCAAGAAAGCGCAAAAAGAACGGAAACAGTAAAATACGATGTTAAATATCAAGGATGAACGGGCCTGCCGGCTCCAATGTATGGAAGCCCTATACAGCTGTGCGCAACATATAGGTTTGAGGGTGAATCCGTTATGACATCCCCAGCGAGAATTTTAGTATTGGACGACGAACCCATAGTCGGCGAGAGGCTGAAAGCATCCCTCGAAAGAGCCGGTTTTATCGTGGACGCATTTGTTTCAAGTCGCGACGCTCTCAATAATTTGAAACAGAAAACCTACAATATCCTTGTAACGGACATGAAGATGAAAAAACCGGACGGATTGGAAGTACTGAGAGCGGCGCGGCGGCAGCAGCCGGACATCAAAGCAGTCGTGATCACGGGTTTTGCAACCAAGCAGCTTGCTACGGAAGCACAGGAGGCAGGAGCGGTCCGTTTTCTTGCCAAACCTTTTAAGATAAGCCACCTGATCGAATTGCTGCGGACAATTTCAGGTCCTCGCAACAAAGATTAATTGCCATGTTCATTAATTTCCAGATATACGAGAGGATCCCGTGAACCCATATTTATTTCTTCCCATTGCCGGGGCCAGCGTCCCCATAGCCCTTCTTTTCGGCCTTGGCCTGATAGTAGGCTTTTTATCCGGCTTGTTCGGCGTCGGCGGTGGATTCCTGTTGACGCCCCTTCTCATGATGATCGGAATACCGCCGACCGTAGCTGCAGCCTCGGATGCGAACCAGATTGTCGCTGCCTCCACTTCGGGCACCCTGGCTCACTGGAGGCTCGGCAATGTCGACTTCAAAATGGGCCTGCTGCTGGTTGCGGGAGGAGTTACGGGCGGTACCGTAGGCGTTCAATTTATTAAAATACTGCGCGAGGCCGGTAACGCGGATTTCGTCATAAAAATCACATATATCATCATGTTGAGTATT
>CAZPHK010000037.1:0-31079 GCA_964586015.1 uncultured Acidobacteriota bacterium
ATCGCAAATGGCCGAGTTTTTTCTCACCTATGAAAAAGTGCAATGGTCTTTCTGCACCGGCCGATACCACGGGAAACTTTATGTTTCTCTCCGCACATCCATGGCAAACGTCCATGCCGGCGACATACTGCGTGCCATTTTCGACAATCCTAAAAATGCCGGCGGCCATGCCGCCATCGCGGGTGGAAGCCTGAAAGTTGCCGAGGAGCCTTCCGAAGAACTGTGGCAGAAAACCGAACAGACGCTTCAGGACAGGCTTTTCCGAAAACTGCGGCGCTCCGTCAATGCAAAACTTCAGAAGCCTTTTCAGGTCGCGCAGTAATGTAAGAAACGGGGACATAATACTTCATTCATAGAATTAAGTATTATGTCCCCGTTTTTATCAAAAGGGCCATATAAGCGGAACGACGATGGAGGACACGATCCAGACGCCGATGGACAGCGGCAGACCGAGCTTCAGGTAATCCTTGAAAACATACCCGCCCGGACCGTAGACAAGAAGGTTGGTTTGATAGCCGATAGGCGTCGCGTAGCAGGCCGAAGCCCCGAAACACAAGCCGATAACAAACGCCCTCGGATCCACATTAAGAGCGGCCGCCGTGGACAGGGCAATGGGCATAAGCAGAACCGCGGTCGAATTATTGCTCAGGAAAAGACTCAACAGGCTCGTCAGCAGAATGAACGCGCTCAAAACCACATAGGGACTCATTCCCGCAAAAGGCGTCAAGAATATCCTGGTATACAGATCCGCCGCGCCGGTAATGGACAGGGCGTTCCCCAGCGCAATAGTTCCGATGATCAGTATCAGTACCTTCGAATCGATGGAACGATAGGCTTCGCGGAGACTGATGCATCCCGCCAGTATCATCAGAAGCATCGCCGTCATGGAAGAAACCAGGATGTTGACGATTCCAAACGTCGTCGCGGCAATCATCAGCAGAAAGATGCCCATAGCCAGCGGCGCTTTTTTCCTGTTTACGATCGATTTGTGTACATCCTCGATAACAATAAGTTCTTCGGCCGAACGAATCTGTTCAAGGTGATCCAACGGCGACTGAACCAGAATAATATCCCCCAGCGCCAGTCTGAGGTTGCGGACTTTTCCGGCGGGGTAATGCTTCCAGTGGCGATTGACTCCCAGGACCTTTATGTGGGCATCCAGAGACGCTACGAATCGTTTGAGCGATTGTCCGACAGCGCTGGAATTCGGATGGACCAGCAATTCCACAATCCTGAAATTACTGTCGTGCGGCCGGATCACCGTCTCGCCTTCTTCATGGGGCAGGACTGCGTTTCGGCTGTCCAGTATCTGCGCCAGATGCTGCGCTGAAGCTTTCACCAGGATTTCATCTCCCTCCCTGAATATAACCCGGTCCCGGACGGGATCGAGAATTTCGTAGCCGCGGAACACCTGGAAAAGTTCGATGTCGGGAAACTTTTCTTCGATGATTTCCGTCGCATTCTTTCCTATCAGGGAGCTGTCTTCAGGAATTATCAGGTCGGATATATATCGTGTTTTCCCCCGGCTCTTTACCTCGCCGATCGGTTCCTTATGGGAGGGAAGCATCCGGGATGAAAAGAAATACAGGAAAACAGCCCCGGCCATTGCCATGGGAATCCCCAGCAGGGAAAGCTCGAACATGGCGATAGGAGGCATGCCGCTGCCGACCGCCAGATCGCTGACGATTATATTGGTGGAGGTCCCGATTAACGTGCTTGTACCGGCCAGTATCGAAACAAAAGAAATCGGCATTAAAAACTTGGAAGGGCTCAGCGAATACTCGCTGCATACAGCAAGAGTTATTGAAATGAACAAAACAACCACGGGCGTATTGTTCAGGAAAGAAGAAAAACCGCCCACGAGGAACAGGCTCAAGAAAAGCAGACGTTTGGGGCTTCCCTTTGAAAATTTCATCACCGACGCCGTGATGAAATCGAGTGCGCCGCTTCTGACAAGCGCGCGGCTGACGACAAAAAGAACAGCGACGGTTACAATGGCCGGATTGGAAAAACCGATCAGGGCTTCCGCGGGAGAAATGATCCCGGCCACCATAAGAACGACAATAATCCCGATCGCAGTCAGGTCCGCGGGAATTTTCTCGCTGACAAGCAATGCGACAGCTGCAACCAGAATTATGGATACGGCGATAATAGCCATTCTTCTTTAACCATCCGCGTCCGGAAGACGTGGCTTCGTCCTGCCCCGTAAAACGGGGCGTAAGTTGTATGCGTCACTTTTTCTTTTCCCGTTTCCTGTTTCCCATGATGGTATCCAACGGGAAATCCGAAACGGGATGGAACTCTTCACCGGCATTCTCCCCGGATCGGCATAGCCTTTCAGGGTCACACGGCCTGAGGCCCTGAATTTAAACGGGATTAACCCGGATTATTTACAATACATTATCGCAGGACAATCATCGTATCTTCGGAAGAATTTCCCAACAATAAACGGTGCCGGACACTGCCCCGGATTTCCTGAACCTGTTCCAGGGTTCCCGTCGCCATGATGCGGTCCCCTATCCGCGCCTGCTCGCAAAACCTGCCCCGGAAAGACACTATTTCACCCGGCTCCGGCATCTCCCGTCCCTCAAAACATTTTACGCCGGACAACAGGTACCGGCAGGGAGTAAAAATCGCGTCCGCGTCCCCTGCGATGGATGCATGAATCCTTATCCGTCCAAGCACTCTGTAACGGCAACTTCCGTACCGGTCCCGGGTTTCGCCGTGCTCCTTAATAAACCGAACGAACCAGTTCCGTCCCCGGAATCGGCCCTGGTTCGCCTTATGCTTCTCCAGATCAGCGAACTCCCGGAAATCCATTTTCGTATCGACGACTCTTTGTGCGTAAAGTTCTTCGATGCCATCGGCATCGAGACGTTTCAAGCCTGCATCTTTCCCGTCATCGAGCAATCTTCGCAGGGCCCGATGCACTCTTCTGCAGTTTTGCTCCCCGAAAACGGCGACATCCATATCGGAATTCTCCATATGCATGCCGATGAGAACCGAACCGGTAATCCCCAATGAGAACGGAGGCACTCCGGCTTCCTTCCGAACTGTGGTGAGAAAATCAACAACAGCATCTTCCAATGCGTCCCTGTCGTCCCGTTGCATCAATTCCTGAAATTGCAGGCGGGGGCTGTAAATCCGCCGCACCATGGTTCGCGGCACGCTTTGCAGCGTTGCTCCCAAAAACGGGTCGTATGCCCGGTACTGCGGGCACATTTCCTCAATCCAATTTTCCTGTTCCGCAAAGCGATACAACCGGCGGTAGGCCATTCCGTTTTTTTCGCGATTCCCCGCCGCCGGATCCGGCACGTATCGGAGGACGGCGACCCAACGATCGGGAGGATGCTCCAGCCCCTTGACCGCAAAGTAGAATCTCTCAAGGGTTTCCAGGTAGCAGCTTTCAACCGCCTCACGCCCGGCAACTTCAGCCGGCGTATATGCAGGTTCCAACGCTGGACCGCCTTTCGATTGCTTCATCGCTTTCCGGTACTGCAGTCAGCCGAAAGCGAACATCAATCCGATATGCCGTGCAGACGGGAATCGGATAGAGGAAAACCGCTCAAGCCGGGAAAACGCTGTGAAACGGATTCCGTCCCTTATAATAAAACAAGTCTCCGTAAAACATTCTAACCCCGGGGAACGCAGGAAACGGCGCCAGTCCTTCTCGGGATGAATTTCGATGTAATCGACGGCCGCATCCTCTCTATCATCCGGGAAACCCTCGAGCCGGATTTCATCCCCGGGACGAAGAGCGATGCCGGCAACCACCCTGCGTGTGAAAGAAGTGCCGTCCGGTTCGGTCCGGCGGGTCGAAAGCGTATCGTCGGCGATCCAGGCATCCACAAACCGATCCCCAACAAAAATTTGGAACCCGGCGGAACCTTGAGCGTAATCAAAGTATCGGATGCGCAGTGTGCGCCACCCGGAATCTCCTTTGAAAATGAATCGTGCGGTGCACCGTCCCTCCGGGCACCGCACAGCGGTGAAACCGGACGCGGTTTCAAAATGCAGGACCGGTTTTGAAACATACCCATCCAGCTGCATCGATTCGGCTTCCATCCGTCCCTTTTCGTCGGCAATCCCGGAAGGTTTAAAAAATCGCCCCGAGACGGCATCCCGCCAGAGTTCGGCTGCCCCCGCCTGATACTGCAGGGATTCCAGTACTTCCCGGTACCGCTGTTCGTCCACGCGGCCTGAGAGTGATTTCCAGTTTCGCACATAGGCTTCGGCCGAATCCGCTCCGTCATAATGGGAATCATAGAGATATTGGATCACGGTTTTCCCGGAATGCAGCCTTTGCGTATACGGCACATGATGCATAAAAAGCAGCAAATCATCGGGACAGGTTTCGACAGGTGATGAATGAATTAAACCCGACCGGCGACTGAAACCATATCTTTTGTCAACAATATCAGTCGCCGGTCGGGCGCGCCTCTGAGGTGAGTCCCATGTATCAGCTGTTTAACCCAGCCTGCCTTTTTTCTCCAGGGCGTCCGCGACCTTCCCGAGGTTCATACTTTCAAGAGTATCGCGTGTCGGATACCCGTTGTCGGGATTATAGCCTTCAAATTTGTAGAAATTTGTCTTGAAGCCTTCGACTTTTTCCCGATCCAGCGTGCGCCCGGCTCCCGTATCGTATTTCCACTTGCCGTCTATGTACATCGGCATGTCGTGTCCCCGGCTCGGCTGGTCGTAAATATAGTCGGGGAAAACTTCCATATCCCGATGCCTTCCCTGCAGCACCCAGATAGACCGGTCCAGGGTATAGATCTTGTGTCCGATTTCCATATAGTCGGCAAACGTGAGATTGTTTCCCGTGACGGCATTCCAGAATTTCGGCTCCGCCTGTGGGGTCGGGCCCCTCCTGTCGGCCGTATTGTTGGTGATGCACATCGGCCACCGCCAACCGCAGAAACCGCCTGCGCCGACCCAGAATTTTTCATAATGCTTGATCCAGGCGACCTGTCGGACCTTGGAGTCCGAGTAGATCCCTGTCGGACCGTCACTGTGATCCACCATGAACGGATCCCCCTGGTAGGGTTCCATGGCATCCGTATAGAGTTTTGCCGCCTCTTCGGCCGTCAGGTAAGGATCGCCCGACCAGGCCATCCAGTGCAGAGGATAGTTGGCCATCATGTGCAGCATGAGATCCCGCTCACCCAGGAGGGAGCCGAAGCCCCATTCCGCCTCGATGGCCGGATCGTAATGATTGGCCGTCCCCCAGTAAGCCAGGCTCAGCTCTCCGCTGTTGACGTCCTGCTCGTACCGCCCGATTTTCTCGGCGAACCGGGCGCAGCCTTCGGCCAGATCGTCGCCGATTCCCTCGCGCATGGCGATCTGCTTCATGAGCAGCTCGGCGTATCCGAACGTCCCGTTCTGATCCAGCGGCAGGTTGGTGTCGATCTGCTTCCCTTTCCCCAGAATCCCCTTTTGGTAAAGAGTCTGCACGTAGCTCATCAGGGGCATCAACTGCCAGTGGCCCAGGCCGAATTTCTGCATGAGATCATTGCCCTGGCGCGTGAACTTTGTGGATCCCTGTACCGTGATCACCATCGTGCCGGCGCAGACCGATTCGTTGCTGTCTCCCGTCGCCAGCCTCATGCGGCATCCTCTCGGACATGAAGCGCAGGCGGCCGCCCGCGCCGGAGTGAGCGGGATATCGCGATTGAGGACATTGCCGCCGCTGGGCCGGCCGCTGATCAGGGCATAGGGCCCTCCACGGCCGAATCTTTCGGCTTCCCGGGGATTGTCAACATCCCATTGGAACTTGCGGAACCAGAGCCTGGCATCCATAAACGCCTTGGGATCGGCGATAGGAACATCGTTGGTCCCGAGTGCACTGATCGCCTTCAAATTCTTGGATCCGAAGACTCCGCCGAAACCGCACAGTGCAGCCTGGGAGCCGGGGCCATGAAGGAGCGCACCCAAACGGCTTCTCTTTTCACCCGCCGGGCCGCAGCAGACAACGGCCGGGACCTGCGTAGTAAAGCAGTTTTCCGCCAGTTCGGCCCATTCTCCATATTTAAGGTCCGGGACGACGCGCCTCGAGATATCTTCCTGAGTGTCCCAGGTGTCCATCCCCCAGATTCCCTCAGCGCTTTCAATCTTGACCTTATCGTTGACGATATTGATCCATACGGGCGCATCGGACGCGCCTTCCACCACAATGCCGTCCCATCCGGCGAACTTGAGCTGCGCTGTGAAACGCCCGCCGAAGTTGCTGTGCCCGAACCATTCGATCGGGTACAGCATCGGACCGAGGCCCTGAACTTCGCATCTGCCCGAACCCGGCATGAAAGTGCCGGAAAACGGCGAAGCCATCATTATGATCAGGTTTCTGGGATCGAAGGCATCAAACGGCAGCTGGTCGCCGACCAGATCGAAGAAGACCGCGGATCCTATTCCGTGGCCGCCGCCGAACTCCTCGTATTTTGCGGTATCGATTTTGCCGATTGCCTTTGTAGTCAGGTTGACTCTTAGTATTTTTCCTGTATATCCGCCTTTCATCATTCCTCACCTCCCCAGGAATTCGGCCATTGTTGACTCACTTTCGGCACAACCGTACTGTTGTCCACCAGTCCGAGGTTCAGCCAATGATCGTTCCGAAGATTCACATCGTAGCCTTCGGTCTCTTTCTGCTCGGGCATTACAGCCACGAATTTGATCGCCTTCATCGGGCAGGTCTCTACGCAGGCCTGTTTGCCGCCGGGGCCTCCTTTTTCATTCCAATAGGGGGTATCCAGGCACAGGTCGCACTTGGAGGATTTCCCCTTGCCGTCAATGACAACCCACACGGTACGATGGGGCTGCTGAGGGCACATTTTCAGGCAGGTCCTGCAGCCGATGCATTTTTCGCTGTCGATCCTTCGAACGTTGCCGTTTTCAGTATCCACGAAGGCCGCGCCGACAGGGCAGTTCTGTACGCAGACCGGAGTTTTGCACTGCCTGCAGGGCGCCATCCGGATATCGTTGGGAAATTTGCCGAAGGAATCCTGGATAATCTGAATGCGGGAACGCGACAGATTCTGGACCCCATAATGGACCAGTGAGCAGCTGAGCATGCACGTCGTGCAGCCCGCGCATTTTTTGCTGTCGTAAACAAGATAGCCTTTGGACGCGGGATACGTCATTTCCGCGGCAGGCGGCGAGGGGGCGGCGGCATGCGCGGGAGTTGATGCAATGAGGGCATCGACGGCGGCAACCGTTCCTCCGGCGACTAAAAAGTCCCGTCTTGTTAAACGCTTATCGGTAGCGGCATTTTTGTTTTCGGCCTCTTTATCTGAAGGCATACATTACTCCTTTTCCCTCTTAATCCGGGCCCCCTGCACGATCCCGCCAATTCACCTGCACTGAAGCGGTGCACCATGGCATGGACACTACGTCCCAATAAATCTCACGGGTAAAACACGGATTAAGCGCCCGACTGGCCCGGCGGCCAACGGGAACTGTTTTGCGAATCAAGCGCTCCATATCCGGGATCTTATAGCATCCCTTCAGAAAAATAAAAACCCCAATGAATTGCAATACAGCCGATGGCCGGAATCTTCCGGAAAACCGGAACCGGATCTTCCTACGCCGTGCAATGGCTTACTGCAGCGGATTCAAAGTCGGAAACACGATTTTACTCAGATGAATTATGGAAGGCTTGACAATCGGGGGGTCTTACATCCTTAAATCCGGCTATCCGGATACTGCCGGAACAGCCGGATTATTGTGAGTGGAAATCGAAAGCTTCGTTTCTATTTTCCCGGAAACAACGGCTGCCTGCAGGTGCAGTCCGAAGCCGGAAGAGAAACGGAATAACAAAAACCGCCGCTTTGTCTCCGTCGATCGCACGGCCCGACCAGCCTGCCTCGAGTTACTAACCGCCTGAACGGCAATTATGCAGCGGACCAGGACAGAATATCAGAAGTCGGAATCGGACCCATTTTACGGACAGCTCTCGAGCCATTTCCTGGCTTCGTCAAGACTGGAGAAAAAGCGGGTTTCAACGCCCCGAGCGGTATATCTTTCAGCCAGCTTTTTTAAAGTAATCTGGCCGATAGCCTTTTCCGGCGTGAGGATGGCCCAGTATTTCCAACCGGACAAAGCGACCCGGGGAAACCAGTCCTTGTCGCCCCACTCCAGGTCTTCCTGGGCAAAGGCGGAGACTTTTCTGTCATCGGACAACCACTTCTTGGCCCCGTATTTCTGGAAAACCTCCACGCCCTTATTCATAATGTCGCGGAATTCCTGGCCGAAAAAAAACTGATGCATTTCATGATGCAGAATTTTGCTTTCCGGATAGTACTTCATAGTGACATTTTTATTGTCCAAAACCATTATTTCTGACATTACTCGTTTCTCCCTTAACTATGCTTACCGATTGAAGAGCGGACATCGATGTATTTCACTCATCATAAAATTATTATCGGCAAAAATTACTAGTGAATTAGAAGGATCGCATTTGATTTTTAAGCACAGGAAATGACTTTTCTTTCCAACAAATTACAGTAGTTAACCCGCTTTTCGCAAAGGGACTGCCGCTCCGGTTCAGAATTCAGGGGAATATTTAATCTTTAATTTTCAATCTTCAATTCTGAATTTTGAATTTATCGCATCCACGCCGGCATCCCGTCCAGGGAGATGCCCCACACGGGAACGACCCAGAAGTAAATAAAGGCGGTGATAAATAATGCCGTAATCAGATTCAGGAGAAATCCGGTTTTTGCCATCCGGTCGAGGCGGATGCGTCCGCTGGCAAATACGATGGCATTGGGGGGCGTTCCGATCGGAAGCATGAACGCGCAGGAAGCGGCTATCGTGGCGGGCAGCATCAGCAGAAGCGCGTTGATGTTCAGGGCTTCGGACGTAGCCACCAGTATGGGAAGCAGCATTTGAGTGGAAGCGGTATTGGACGTGACCTCCGTCAAAAAAGTCATCATGAGAGCGACCGCCAGCACCAGAACCGGAACCGGAACATTTTGGAGAACCGCAAGCCGCGCGCCGACCCACTCCGTCAATCCCGACTGCTCGAATCCGGCTGCAATGGCGAATCCGCCGCCGAACAGGAGCAGAATACCCCATGGCGCCTGTTTGGCGTGCTTCCAGTCGAGAAGATAAACGTTTTTCTTCCTGTCAACAGGAAGTATAAAACACAGAATCCCCATCCCCATTGCAACCGTGGAATCGTGCACGTATTCGTCCACGCCTAAAAGACCGGCCCAGCCCCGGATCGTGATACTGCCCAGGTTGATATCGCTGCGAAACATCCAAAGAAGCGCGGTGACGACGAATACGCCCAGAATCATCGCCTCTCCAGCCTTAATTTTCCCCAGCTTTTCCGTTTCCTTACGGATGATCTCGTCGGCGTTTTCAAGAACCTGTCCTTTCGTCGGGAGGGCAAGCCTGATCATATAGATCCACATGAGCGGTACGAGAATTGCGGTGAAGGGCAGGCCGACTTTAAGCCATTCGACAAAAGTAATAGCCGGCGCGCCCGGAAACTGGTTTTCAAATATTCCCGCGAAGACAAGGTTGGGGAAAGTGCCGATCAGCGTTCCCACGCCACCGATATTGGCGGCATAGGCGATGCCCAGCATCATGCAGGCGCCGAAATTCACGGCGTTCGGAAGGGGATTTTTGCCCTGGAGTTCCTCGGTCTTGACGATTATCCCCAGGCCGATGGGCATCATCATCATGCAGGTGGCGCTGTTGGAAATCCACATGGACAGAAACGCCGAAGCGATCATGAATCCCAGAATTAACCGCGGCGCACTGGTGCCCACGAGATTAATGATCCAGAAGGCGATACGCGTGTGAAGGTTCCAGCGCTGCATGGTTATGGCTATAAAAAATCCGCCCAGCAGAAGGAAAACAAAGTGATTTGTGTAGTTGGGTGCCACCAGGTTGTACGGCATGATTTTAAACAGCGGGAACGCGACAAGGGGGACCAGCGCCGTAACACCCAGGGGCAGGGATTCGCCGATCCACCAGCATCCCATCAACACAACGGTGGCAGCCATATATTTCGCTTCGGGCTTCATTCCTTCCGGTGTCGGACCGAACGCAACCAGGATAAAAAGAGCGATCCCTAGCCAGAATCCCGCGGTTTTCCTCCAGCGCGGAGGAGCCGCCATGTCAATGGAAGGATCGGAAGATATGGTATTCATTCACTGTCCCAACCGACAGTTTGCACGGGGCCTCTGTTTCAAGCCGTACCGAATCTGTTGAATTGATCCATCAGTATGGGCCTATGATGCCAAGAGAATGAATGAATTGAAATAAAAAACTAAAAGAAGTCAGAAGCCAGCCATGCCTCCCGCTTTGCTTTTATCCTCACCGGATTTAACATTCCGACCCGGGAGATTGCGTATCGTTCACAGGTTTTCAGGTTCGCAGGTTAACAGGTTCTGTTAACAAGTTGCAGATTAAGCACCGGGGTCAAGGAAACCTGTAAACTGTAAACAGAACTTGCCAACATGAAACCTGCCAACGAAAAGCTTGAGGCGAAGGAAGGATCCCTGCCGGAGGTTTTGTGAAAAATGGATCCAGGCACAGTTCCAAATTATTGCCGGACCTGTCCCGCACTGTAGTAAAATCTCAGCCGAAAATTCAGGAATAGTCGGTTTTTGTCTTTTATCACGATTGGGAGCAAGGCTCCGCTGAGAGTCCTATTCCATGATGCGCGCCTTGGCACCCGGTGGTTGAAGTTCAATAAATAGAATGGGATGTTGCAGATGCGAATTCTTCATATCGACAGCGGGAGCACCTGGAGGGGAGGACAGAACCAGGCACTGCTCACCGCGCAAGGCATGCTGGCCGCGGGGCACGAAGTAATCCTGGCCGTCCGCCGCGGCGGAGCGCTGGAATCGCGTGCGCTTGCTGCCGGGATGGAGCTTCGCCCCCTGGAAATTTCAGGGGACATCTCCCCTAAAGCGATTGCCGGCCTTTTGCGGGTGATCCTTCAGTGGCGGCCGGATATCGTACACGCGCACGATCCCCATGCCCTGAGCGCGGCTTTCCCGGCGATCGGAATCGCCCGCTCCGGCTTTCTGGTAGCGGCCCGGCGTGTGGATTTTTCCCTTCGCGGCGCCTTCTCGCGCTTCAAGTACCGCCGCGCACGGCGCATAATCACCGCAAGCCGGGCCATCGCATCCGTGCTGGAAAGCGAAGGCATCGCCGCGGAACGGATCCGAGTCGTGCACGAAGGCGTTAGAGACCGGATTCCAAAGACGGGGGGAGATACGCTTCTGCGCAGCTTCGGAGTGCCGGCCAACGCGCCGGTTGTCGGCAATATCGCGGCCCTGACCGATCATAAAGACCACCGGACACTGATCGAGGCCGCCCGCATCGTTCTGGCGCGCCGCGGAGACGTCCGCTTTGTCATTGCCGGGGAAGGCGAATGCCGCCCCGCCCTGGAGCGGCAATTGCGTGAAACCGGCCTCGAGGAGAAAGTGCTGCTGCTCGGATTCCGCGACGACATCGACGCTCTCCTGCCGGCGTTTACTCTATTCTGCCTGTCGTCCCATATGGAAGGCCTCGGAACCAGCGTACTGGATGCCATGGCCTTCGGAATTCCGGTCGTAGCCACCAATGCCGGAGGAATTCCGGAGGCGGTTGAGGACGGCGTGACCGGACGCATCGTCCCCGTGCGAAACGCGTCCCGTTTGGCAGACGCTCTTCTCGAGCTTCTTGAAGATGACGGCCGCCGCAAGTCGATGGGAATCGCCGGCCGTCATTCGTTCGAGCGGCACTTCTCGGTCGACCGGATGGTTGAAAAAACGATAAGAGTTTATGAGGAATTGATTTAACCGCTTCCCTTCATTGTTGAGGAATAGCAAGGTGCCCGATGAACAGTCTTACCGCCTGTCTGATTACGCTCAACGAGGAGCACAACCTTCCGCGCGCATTGCACTCCCTTAACGGAGTGGCCGACGAAATCGTGGTCGTGGACAGCGGCAGCAGTGACCGCACCCGGGAAATCGCCATTGAGTCCGGTGCCCGTGTAATCACTCGCTCCTGGTCCAATTATGCGGATCAGAAGAATTTCGCGGCCGCCGCCGCGACGCACGACTGGATACTCTCCCTGGATGCAGACGAGGAGTTGAGTCCCCAGCTCCGGCAATCATTGTTCGAATGGAAACGCCGCAGTCCGGAAAGTCCGGTCTACGAATTCGCGAGGCGGGCCTTTTATCTCGGAGCATGGATCCGGCATTCGGGATGGTATCCGGATTACCAGCGTCGCCTTTACAGGCGCGATAAGGCGGAATTTTCCGGAATCATACACGAATCTTTGTGCTTTAAGGGAAAAACCGGAAGGCTTCGGGGAGACCTGCTGCACTACACCATCGACTCTCTCGATGAGCACAGGGAAAAAGTGGATCGCTACACCACTCTCGCGGCGCAACAGATGTACGCCGGGAAACGCCGTCACTGGTTTGCGGGCATGTGGCTTGCCGCGCCGTGGAAATGGTTCCGGAGCTACATCCTGCGCGGCGGCTTCCTCGACGGCTCTCGAGGCATGCTGATCTCGCGGATGGCCGCCCGCTATGTGCATTTGAAGTACCGCAAACTTGCCCGGCTCGTGGATCAGGAATCGAAATCTTCACAATAATGCTACGTCATTCATTCCAAGCCCCGAAACCAGCACGTATATCGCGTCATGCCGATTCCAGTGCAGCGCTTGTGTACGAAAACACCTCCTCAGGCGTAAATGTCATCAGGCATCGCCGGTTATAGGGGCAAGGTTTATTTTGGTTGCAGGGCCGACAGACAAAATCCTTTTCGAGAGGGATCACCGCGTCCCCGATAAGGCCGTAATTTCTGGCTAATGTAGGTCCGTAAAAGCCGAGGCTTTTTACATTGAGCGCCGCGGCGATATGCAGCGGACCGCTGTCGGCCGCCACAAACAGGTCGGACTCCACCAGGGCTGATTTCAGTTCATCCAGGTTCAGGGGACGATGCCTGGGATAGTTGTTGCAAAGAGCCATCAGAGATTCTATGCCGTCACCGGGCGTGTACGACAGCGCGACCCCGATTCCCGCATCCCTGCATTTCAAAATATAAGGTCCGAGCCATTCATCGGGCAGACGCCGAATGGGATTATGCGCCCCGAAGTGAATGAGTATCCCGTGTCCCGACGAGCCCCGGGACGACTTCATAAATTGCGAGACCCCCGGATTCGGACGGGCATTCAATCCAGGCCGTCCGCCCTCGGGATAACCCAGCACCTTGAGCACGGGATAGTAATCGCGAACGATATGGTCATTTGAAAACTTCGGCACCAGGTTTGAATAAGTCCACAGCATCTTCAGGCGCCGGAGCCGGCCTTTGTAGCGTCCGACTTTCCGCCGGGCCCGCAGTCCTGTAACAATTTTCCGGCTTTGCGTGGAGGAGTCCAGGTCAACAACCAGATCATAGGTCCGGCTCAAAGCCGTCGGGACGTCCACGTAATTGTAATGCGGCTCCGAATCAAAAAGGGAAGCGAAGGCCGGACGGACACAGAAATCTATCGGGCCTGTGTCTTTTGTCAAGGCCTGCGCAACGACCAGGCTTGAAACCACATCCCCTACATTCGCTGTGTTTAAGGCCAGAACATTCACAACTGAACCCCTCAAAATTTCACAGTGCATCAAGCTCTTTCATAAATGCCTTAGAATCGGGTAAATATCAACAAAATCAGTTGCTTTCGTTCGACTGCGGCACTATTTGCTCGCTTTCAGGAAATATTTATCCCGCACCTCAAGTCCATTCCGGATCACCCTCTTTACCGACCCTCATTGAACGGCACGGTCGGATATGCGCATAAAATCTTGCATCCAATCCCGTTTTGCTGTCAAATTTCATTGGGAATACGGATCGAATTGGAGGGACCCCTATGAAATTGCCGCAGTACATCACTACGGAAGAAGTCAGGAACATTTGCAGGGAACTCAAAATCAGGGACTGGACAAAACTCAAAGAAGCCAAAGTCCTTCCCCGGGAGGCTGGAACAATTTTAGCTCTTGTGAACAAATCGAAGATGAAAATCGAACTTGACGATTTCCGTTCGGGACTTGAGGTCGAACTGGAGCACGGCTGCAGATTCAAGGACGCCAACGTCACCAATAACCATCCGATCCTTACGGGGCTCATCGTGATGGCGCATTTCAAAGAATCCCTGGATTATTACAAGCTCCTGGAGGTCGCGGAACTGGAAGGAGATCTTGTAAAGGCGGTCCGTGCAGGCAATACCGCAAAGATTAAAAACTATTACAGGAAGCTGGCTGCCGCAAGGATCGTACTGAGCCAGGCGGAGTTGAAGCGGATAGGGGCAAGATAGCAAGCCGTGGGAGATTCAACCGATGCCGGTTACCTGCGCCAGAACGCACGCGTGAAAATCACCAGCACCGTATAAAACTCCAGCCGGCCCGCAAGCATGCAAAGGCTCAATACCCATTTTGCGAGTACGGAAAGGTCCCCGTACTGGAACGCCGGTCCTACCTGCTCGAGCCCGGGGCCTACATTGAACATGCATGCAGCAACGGCCGAAATGCCGGTAAAAACATCGATGCCCGATAGGGACAGCAGCAGGCAGGAAACAAAATTCGTAATGAAGGCCAGATAGACCAGATTCAAAAGGCTCTGAATGGTCTGTTCCGGAATGGTTCGGGCGCCCATCCGAATGGTAAAAACGCCTCTCCGCTCCACCGTGCGTTTGAATTCCCGGCCGAGTACCTTCATAAGCAGGAGAACGCGCGATGCCTTCAATCCTCCCGTCGTGGATCCCGTGCAGCCGCCGAAAAACATCAGCGCCAACAGGATCAACTGCGGGAATGAGCTCCATTTTCCATAATTGTCCGTAAAAAAACCGGTCCCTGTCATGATGGAGCAGACCTGAAATATGGAATGTCTCAATGCGGTCGTGAAAGCAAACCCGTCCCGCACAATCAAGCTTAACAGGATGATAAAGGCCGCAATTGCTGCAACAAGCAGATAGAACCGGAGTTCGACGTCCGAAAAAAACCTCCGGAGCCGGCGCTCCGTCCAGAGCCGGTAGTGCAGCGTAAAGTTTATGCCGGCTATCAACATGAAGACGATGAGGATGTATTCCACGGCCGGGCTGTCGAAGGAGACAATGCCGGCGCTCCGCGTCGAAAATCCGCCCGTGCTTACGGTAGCAAAAGAATGGCAGAGCGCATCGAACCGGCCCATTCCGGCCCAGCGAAGGGCCAGATATTCCGCCAGGGTAATGACAAAATAGATTTTAAAGAGAGACCGCGCCGTTTCGGAAATCCTGAGCATCAGTTTTTCGGATCTGGCTCCCGGGAATTCCGCCCGATAGAGCGGCATTCCGCCGATCCCCACCAGCGGGAGGACGGCGATGCCGAGCAAAATTACCCCCATGCCCCCAATCCAGCAGGAAAAACAGCGCCACAGCTGCAGGCCGCGGGGAAGAATTTCCACATTCGCCAGTACGGTGGCCCCCGTCGTCGTAAAACCGGACACGGATTCGAAAAATGCATCGGTAAAGCCGGGGAACCAGGGTGAGAAGTAAAAGGGCAGGCAGCCGAAAAGACCGGCGGCTATCCAGGCTGCAGAAACAAGAAGAATGCCTTCCCGCTGCGACAGGTCGCCCTTCCGGCGACCGGTGGAAACACCGAGCAATATGCCCGCAACACACGTACATGCAATGGAGTAAATGAAAGGAGCGGGATCTTCATTCGCGGACAGACTGTAAATCAGCGGGACCGTCATGCAGGCGGCAAGCGCAAGGAGAAATCGGCCGATGATTTGCAACAACCTGGCTGTATGGATCACTTAGTACACGTGTCCGCAATTACGGTGACGTAGGCACCAGAACAACAGCATAGGAAATGAGGCTGATTTAATCATCCCGGGATCCCACCGGCAGACGTCATCGTAATTGTGAATACGAATACTAATGTCAGCCCCGACGTTCGGCCAAAAAAACGGATTCCAGACTGGACACGGTTCGTTCCAGCGCAAAGACAATAACCCTGTCGCCCGCCTGGATTATATCCTTCCCACGCGGCACTATAACCTCTCCATCCGGCCGGCTGATAGCTCCGATAATGCTTTCCCTCGGCAACTTTAAATCCATCAGATATTTTCCGATGACTTTAGAGCTGGGCGACGCGATCAGTTCGATCGATTCCGCTTCCTCCTCCCGGAAAGAGGTAACCGAAATTACACGCCCCTTGCGGACATAGCGCAGAATTCTGTCCACAGCAGTCAATCTGGGGCTGACCGTAGTTGTAATCCCCAATCTCTGAACCATCGGCAGGTAATTGAGCCGGTTTATCAGGGCGATCACTTTTTTTGCCCCCAGCTTGCGGGCCAGCAGCGACGCCATGATATTGTCTTCATCATGTCCAGTCAGAGCCAGGAACGCACCGACTCCCTCGATATTTTCATCCGTTAGAGTAGACTCTTCCGTGCCGTCCGCATGTATTACAATGGTTTTTTTCAGAATCCGGGAAATCAGCTCGCAACGGTCGGCATTCTGTTCAAAAAGTTTTACCGCAACCCCCTTCTCTTCAAGCTGCTGCGCCACTTCAATGCCGACCTGTTTTCCCCCCAGTATGAATACCCGCTCCAGAGTTTCCTGCGTGCGCAGTCCCATGAACTTGTAGGCTGCTTCCAGATCGTCCGCCCGCGTCATAACGTAAATATTATCGCCGGGCAATAATACTTCGGTCCCGTGGGGAATGATGGCCTGCTGCCCCCGGAAAATCATGGCAATGAGCCCATGTTCGCGCGATCGGGCCGCGTCGAGTTCTTCAATGCGTTTGTTCGCCAGCCAGTTGCTTTCATCCACGCTCATGCCGAAGAGCTTCACCCGGCCTTCGGCAAAATCCAGAATATCGGACACTCCGGGGACACGGACCACCCGCAGGATGCGCTCCGCTATATCGGTTTCCGGATGGATGACAAAATCGATCTGGATGCCCGCTTCCCTGCAGATTCGCCTCCAATGTTCCACTTCATGGGTGCGCAGGCGCACTACGCGGACTTTGGCACGGGATTCCACGGCCGCGATCAGGCAGAACAGTACGTTGATCTGATCCACGCTCGTCAGCGCTATAAGCATTTCCGCGTCGGCGATGCCGGCTTTGCGCAAGGTACCGATACTGGCCGCGTTCCCCTGGATGATCTTGGCATCCATCGCTTCTTCCAGCTTTCGGCACCGTTCCGCGTCCTGCTCTACAAGGACGACTTCATTGCCCTCCCGAATCAATCGGGCGGCAACCAACGAGGCGGTTTGCCCGCCCCCGGCAATGAGGATTTTCATAGGTTCCCATCCCAGTGAGGCAGTCGGGTTATGGACGGCCAGGCCCTAGCGTACACCTCGACACCTCCGGCCGCAAGCTCTGTATCACTGCCGGAACAATCGAGTGATTATTCCGGGTTACCCCCCGCTTTTCTTTGAATTGTAAAAAAGCCGGGCTGAAAAACGAAGCGCCGGGCTCCGGGCCCGGCGCTGTGAGATGTGATTTACAGCATCGGTTTCTAGCCGAAATGAATCGCGTACAGGATCGGGGCGATGATCATGGCCACGACCGAGATAAGTTTGATGAGAATATTCAGGGACGGGCCTGAAGTATCCTTGAAAGGATCCCCGACGGTATCGCCCGTAACCGTCGCTTTATGCATCTCATCGTAGGCTTCGCCCCATTCCTTGTGACCCTGCTCCTTGACCTGTTTTTTGGAATTGTCCCAGGCGCCGCCTGCATTGGCCTGGAAAATAGCCAGGCAGACGCCGGAAATGGTGACACCGATCAGCAGGCCGCCAAGCATGTTGACGTCGTACAGACCAACCAGTACCGGCACGATAACGGCCATCAATCCGGGAGCGATCATCTTCTTGATGGCTGCGGCCGTCGAGATCGCCACGCACTGTGTGTATTCGGCTTTGCCGTCGGCCGCCTGAATGACAGCCTGTTCCTCTTCGTTGGGCTCTCTTTCTTCCGCTTCAGCTCTCTGAGCCGCCTCGAGCGCTGGACGCAGTTCCTTGATGTCCCTGAACTGCCGGCGCACTTCCTGGATCATATCCTGGGCGGCCTTCCCCACGGCTACCATGGCCATGGCGGAAAAACGGAACGGCAGCATACAGCCGATCAGCAGTCCGACCAGAACATATGGATTCGCAGCGTCGATATCCACCTTGCCATTCATTTTGGTCAGGAAAGCTGCCGTCAATGCGAGTGCTGTGAGGGCGGCGGAGCCGATCGCGAATCCCTTTCCGATCGCAGCCGTGGTATTTCCCACGGCATCCAGTTTGTCGGTGCGGGAACGGATATCCCGGCCGAGGCGTGACATTTCCGCCACACCGCCCGCGTTGTCCGCGATCGGGCCGTACGCGTCGGTCGCAAGCTGGATTGCGGTCGTGGAAAGCATTCCGAGAGCCGAAAGAGCGATTCCATAAAGACCTGCATAGTAATACGCCACGATAATGGCTGCACCGATAACAATAACCGGGAAGGTTGTCGAGTTCATACCTACGGCGATACCCTGGATAATCGTAGTCGCCGGACCGGTTTTGGAGGCTTCTACGATCGTTCCAACAGGTGCCTTAAACGTGGCCGTATAGTACTCGGTCAGTATCCCGACAAGAACACCGGCAACAAGACCGGCAATGACCGCGATGGAAATTCCCCACCATGTATATACGGCCGTTTCCCCGGTAATAAGATCGACAATCTCGACTCCCTGCGCAGGCATCATCATTCTGATGGCAATAAGAGTTCCGATGATCATGAGAGCTGCAGCGCCGAATGTTCCCATGTTGAGGCCCGTCTGGGGATTCCCTCCTTCTTTTGTGCGCACAAAGAAGAATCCGATGATCGAAGCTACGATTCCGATTACCGCGATCGCCAGCGGCAGATAGACACCGTTCATACCGGCAGTCGGATCGACTGCGTTCAGCCCTCCGAACCAGGCTGCGCCGAGGATCATGGACGAAATAACCGCGCCGATGTAAGACTCGAACAGATCGGCGCCCATTCCGGCCACATCGCCGACATTGTCCCCGACATTATCCGCGATGGTTGCGGGATTCAGAGGGTGGTCCTCCGGGATCCCCGCTTCAACCTTGCCGACAAGGTCCGCCCCGACATCAGCCGCCTTGGTGTATATACCGCCGCCTACACGGGCGAACAGGGCAATGGACGATGCTCCGAGGGAGAAACCTGAAAGGATATTCAAAACCATGTTCATGGCGTTGGTATTGTCTATGGCTTCCGGATAAAGCTTCATATAGATAATGAACAACGCCCCCATACCGGTCAAAGCAAGGCCGACAACGGATAATCCCATAACGGAGCCGCCGTTGAAAGCAACCTGCAGAGCCTCATTGAGCCCTTTGCGAGCGGCGCTTGCAGTTCGGATATTTGCTTTTGTCGCAGTCTTCATGCCGAAGAAGCCCGCCAGCCCGGAACAGAAGGCTCCGAGGACGAAGGACAATGCAATCAGTCCGTTGGTGTTCTGATCGGCCCCGACCATCTGGTTGGAAACGCCGAGTAAAATAGCTACCGCAATGACAAAAATAACGAGCACTTTATATTCACGGCCCAGAAATGCCATCGCACCGTCGGCGATCCATCCGCCGATTATCTTCATACGATCCGTTCCCGCATCCTGTTTTTTCACCCAGGCCGCCTTCATGTATGCGTAAATCAGGGCAAGGACGGCTACCGCAGGACAAAGATAAATAAAATGTACCGGTTGCACTGTTTCCCTCCTTCTGGTTTCTTGAAATACTTACTATAATTCTAAAAAAAACCGCGGCAGTCCGGTCTAACAAATGCATATGTTTTGCCGGTTCCGTGGTTTGATGGGCAATGATACACAATTCTCTCCCGCTTTGTGAGTAATTTTTCTCGTATTTCCTTCCCGAAGGCCGCCTGGGTTTGGGCATATAAATGAACGGATCCGGCCCATGAAGCCCGATTTACTCTTATCAATCGGCATTTCCATTAAAATGTGAAGGGGCCCGGTTCGATATGCCGGTATACTCCACCGCACAAATCAGGCATAATAAAGACCGTCTTCCGGCATGAATATTTTTTCACCCGGCAACGGGACAAACCTTACTTTTCTCCTCCTGCAGGCTGCCGCACAAGCCTGAAGGAGAGGAATCCACAAGGGGGGATCTCATGGATATAAAGGGACCCGATCAAATCTTTGACGTGGACTCTCTGAAGAAGATCCGGTTAAAAAAGAAACCGGTTCAGTGGATCATTACAATCGTTGTTCTATTGATCCTGGTCTTCAGTTCTTTTTACAGGATTGAGCCGGAACAGGTGGGCATCGTCCTTCGCTTCGGCAAATATGTACGAACGACCAGTCCCGGACTCAATTTTAAAATACCGTTCATCGAAAGCGTCACCAAAATCCCGGTGCAGCGGCAGTTGAAGCAGGAATTCGGCTTCCGGACCGAGCAAGCCGGGATTAACACGCGCTACTCCCCAAAAAACTTCCAGGACGAATCCTCCATGCTGAGCGGGGACCTGAATGTAGCCATGGTGGAGTGGATCGTGCAATACAGGATTGCTGATCCCTATAAATATCTTTTCAAGGTGCGGAACCTGACCGAAACCTTCCGCGATATGAACGAAGCCGTTATGCGCACGGTCGTGGGAGACCGTACCATCACGGAGATACTGACCGAAGGCCGCCAGGAGATTGAATCCACCGCGCAGGAACAACTGCAGGAACTGTGCGATTTATATGAAACGGGGATTACGCTCGACCGGCTTGTACTGCAGGACGTGAATCCGCCCGATCCGGTGAAACCCTCGTGGGACGAAGTCAACCAGGCGCAGCAGCAGAGGGATCGACTGATCAACGAGGCCAAAGCGGAATACAACCAGGTCATCCCGCGCGCCGAAGGGGAGGCGAAACAGACAATCCTCCAGGCAGAAGGCTACGCGCTGGATCGCGTCAACAGCGCCCAGGGAGAAGCGGCTCGTTTCAAAGAATTATACTCGGAATATCGCCGTGCGCCACAGGTCACCCGGCAGCGCATGTACCTGGAAACCATGCAGAAAATACTTCCCCGGTTCGGAGGCAAACTTTACCTCGACAAGGATGCCAAGGGCGTCATGCCGTTGCTTCCCATGGAGTCGCTTCAGGCAATAACAGGAGCAGCCGGCAGAAGGGAGGGTCAATAATGAAGGTACGTTCTATAATTACAATCGTCGTTGTTATAATAGCGGTGATAGTCCTGGCCAACACGCTTTATATAGTCAGCGAGACAGAACAGGTCGTTATAACTGAATTCGGAGATCCCGTGGGCGATCCGATCATCACACCGGGACTGAAAGTCAAGTGGCCCTGGCAGGCCGCCAATTTTTTTGATAAACGCTTCCTGGAATGGGACGGCGATGCAAACCAGATCCCGACAAAAGACAAGCGCTATCTCAGGGTAGATACGTACGCACGCTGGCGTATTTCCGACCCTCTTCAGTTTTTCAAGCGGGTGCAGAATGAAATCGGGGCCCAGTCCCGCCTCGACGATATCATCGACGGGGCGACCCGCAGTTCGGTCGCCAGGCATGACGTCGTGGAAATGATCCGCAGCACCAATCGCAACCCCGAGGATGTCCTGGTCGGTTCGGAGGAGGAGAAGGTCGTCCTGGAAAAGATCGAAAAAGGGAGAAACGGCATCGTCCAGGAAATTCTCGAACGGGCGTCGAAGGGAGTTGAAGATCTGGGGATTGAGCTGGTCGACGTGCGCATCAAGCGGATCGATTACATCGAAGAGGTCCAGAAGGACGTATTCGCCCGGATGATCGCGGAACGCAAGCGCATCGCCGAACAGTTCAGGTCCGAGGGCCAGGGGGAGGCCGCCCGGATCCGGGGAGAACGGGAGCGCGATCTCAAGAGAATCCAGTCCGAAGCGTATCGGGACGCCCAGGAGATACGGGGAAAAGCGGACGGTGAAGCAACACGCGTCTATGCCGAAGCCTACAACCGCGATCCGTCTTTCTATGCATTCATGAAGAGCCTGGAAACGTACGAAAAAACGTCCGATTCCCAGACGACTTTTATTCTAACGACGGACAGCGACCTGCTCCGCTTCATGAAGAATGCGCCTTAAACAGAATTGCCGGGTATCATCGATTTTTTCCGGAGCTTTAAAATTCATGATACCCGGCAAAAGAGCTCCCCGCCAGTCCGAAAACATTCATAATTCAGAGTTGCTCCATCAATGCATATGAAACATCCCGCCCCTATAACCGGTTGAAATATAAGAAATAATAGATAGGATTCCGGGTCTCATCTAACGACGCTACGGATTCTGCCTTATCTACTAAATAATTCGTAGAGTATATGTCCTTAAATAACAAATTTCGATAATTACCGTAGTCATTTACCGCGCATTTGTTTATTATAAGGCCACTCATTGGATAGAGAAATCCAGCGCAGTATTTAATACCCGATTTCCTGAATCGAGTGTGCCTGCCTGCGTCGAAAGCGCCCGCAGGCAACAGCCGGTTTACCGGGAAATCAAAGAATCAGAACGGCGAATCGTTTCTGCCATCGGTTCGTCTACAAAGTTTGAGAGGAAAAAATGCGTATACTTAGCCGAATCCGCAGATATTTCCTGCCGGTTGTTCTGAGCGTTGTGTTTTTGTTCGCAGCCGGTCAGGTCTTTGCCCAGCAAACCACACAGATTGAAAACCGGCAGCTTTACGAAGCGCTTAAGGAATTCAGGCTTCAGGGCACTGCCAAAGTAGAAAACCTGAAACTCAAACGCGACCGTGTGGAAATGGAGTTCACGGGTGATTTCTATTTTGCCGCGCCGATCAACGGCCGGGTGACCGGAGCCGTGTTCATCGGCGAGGGAACCTTTCATGCACCGCCGCCTCCCATCGCGTTCGAACATGAAAACCTGGTTCGCCTCCTTGGAAAGGAAGCGGTCGATTCCAACTTCAAAACCGCTGTCCTGCGTTTCACGGACGATACTTTCGATATAATCGGGAAAGGGATGAGTGAAGCTGCGGCAATTCCGGGCCAGGCAACGGATCTTGCCCGGGATCTGGAACCACGGATGCTGGAGGAAACAGGCGCCAACATCTCGGCCCGGCTGGCGATCTCGCTGGCGAACAAAGAGTCCCCCGGATTTTTCATGGCCCAGTTTGATAAGGGTTCCCTGGATCGATTCACCTTTATCGCGGATTACCAGGCCAGGATACCTACGGAAACCTTCGGGATTAACGGGGGGGAAAAGATTATTATTTTCCAATACGCTCAGTTCAACCTTGTGAACGACGTCTGGATCGCGACCTATTCCGAAGAAGATTTCGAAAAGGGACAAGCCAGCTACTCGGACGACTACGATATCGTCGCCCCGCTGAACTACAACATGGAAATCGACCTCAGGGACGCAAGGAAAGAGCTTCGAACCAAGATGCGCATCGACTTCGAATCCGCCGTCGACAACCTGCGCGTCCTGCCGATGATGATCAATGAAGATTTGACCGAATACGACAACATCCGCCTGGACGAATCGATGCGTATCGTTTCCGCTCAATATAACGGCCGGGATCTTCCCGTAGTCCAGGAAGACTGGGAAAAGGGCATCACCTTTTTTCTTCCGGAGCCGATAAAGAAAGGCGGGAAATTCAGCATCGAGGCTTCCTTTGCAGGCGACTTTATCAGCAACCAGGACATTTTCCCGCACTCTTTTTATCCGCAGAGCAACACCTGCTGGTATCCGCGGCACGGCTATCTCAAGCGTTCCACCTTTGACCTGATTTACCGGCTTAAAAAGAACCACATAGTCGCAAGCAGCGGGACGCTTGTCCGCGAAGAGCCGTGGCCGGACAACAAAGATGAACGCCTGGCGGAATACAGGATCGAGGATCCGGTCGCCCTCGTCACATTTGCAGCCGGCCAGTTCGAACGTCACGAAAAAAAGCGCAAACTGTCGTTCGGGGAAATGGATCTCCAATTCTATTCGTTTCCCGGCTCGTTCGGCACCAGCCTGTCTATCCGGACCGGCAGGTCCAAAATCGGCCAGGCTCGTCCTCTGTCCATTAATGAGGATTTCATGCTTGCGGAAATGGGCAACGCCCTCAATTACTACTGCAATTTTTTCGGAACCTATCCCTACAAGGATTTCAAAGCCGCCCTTCATCCGTTCAGTTTCGGGCAGGGGCTGGCCACATTGCTCATGCTGCCCCCCGTGGACACCGCAGACAGGGATGTCTTCAAATTCATCGCGCATGAAACATCCCACCAGTGGTGGGGCAACATGGTAGCCTGGCGCTCCTACCGGGACCAGTGGTTGAGCGAAGGCTTCGCCGAATACTCCGGAATGCTTTACACCTGGGAGCGGGACGACATCGACGCCCTTCGGGACCAGATCGAAGAGGCGAGAGATGTCCTGGAAGATCCGCCGGTATCGACAACATCCTTTGGTGGAAGAGAATACCAGACCGGTGTCGGGGAAGGAAAAGTAGCGGAACTGGGGCCGTTGATTCTCGGCCGGCGCCTGTCATCCCGCCATTCCAGAAACGGCTATCAAAGCCTTACGTACGACAAAGGGGCGCTCGTCCTGCGCATGCTGCATTTTCTGTTCACAGATTTTCAAACAGGAAACGGCGATCCCTTTTTCAATATGATGACCGATTTTGTGAAACGGTACACGAACAAAGCCGCCAGCACGGAAAATTTCCAGCAGGTGGCCAACGAGCATTTCGTAAACACTCCAATTGCAAAACAGTTCAGGCTGAAAGACCTGAACTGGTTCTTCCGGGAGTGGGTGTATGAAGCGAAACTGCCGAGCTACAAAATGGAGTACCGCATCCAGTCCGCCGAGGGGGGAAAAGCTGTCTTTTCCGGGACTATTTTCCAGGAAAATGCCGGTCCGGACTGGTTCATGCCGCTGCCGGTCACATTGAAGTTTCCGGGCGACCAGAAGGCCAATATAGTTCTGTATGCGAACGGTCCGGAAACACCGTTCGAGCATGTGCTGCCCATGAAGCCGAATTCGGCCGAACTGGATCCCGACATGTGGATCCTGGCGGAGCATACCAAGACGGATAAGAAATAGGCACGGGCAGTTATTTCGGGCCTCCTTAAACTCGACAAAGCAACTTTATCGCTTGCCCGGGGATTGATGGCAAACTCAGTCCCCGGGCTTTTTTCTGTATTTTATGCCGGGCTTTTGCCGAATGGCTGAGATTTATTTTTTGTTCTGAATCCAACTATAAACGGACTTGAAAGGAAGGATTCCATGCGAACAGGATTCAGCGTATTGACCCTCCATATTGTTGTAGCCCTCGGCTCTATTCTTTTTCCGGCGTGCAGCCGAAACAACCTGGAAGTGCGCGTCGAACAGGGTTTGCTGTCCGGAACCCGGGAAGCGGATCCTTCAATCAGGGTCTACAAAGGTATTCCTTTCGCGGCTCCTCCCGTCGGCGACCTCCGTTGGAAAGCCCCTCAACCCCCGGCGTCCGTTCTGCGGACAGGTTTTCTCCTGCCTGCACCCAGAATCTTTCAGGCAGCCGACTGCCCTGGACGGAGGAATACATGCACCAGGGAGACCGGAGCGAAGACTGCCTTCCTTTCTTTATACCCCGCGGATTCGGACGAGACCGTTCCTTCCGGCCTGTGACTCCTTCTATCGAGGTTTAAAAAATCGACGCTAAGCCGCAAAGAACTACTTAACGCAAAGCCGCAAGGACGCGAAGACACGAAGAAAAAAATAACTGTCTAATGCAAAGCAAAGAAGCCAAAACGCAGAAATTAATTTTATTTTTCTCCCGGCTACTGACTTCTTGATTCTTATTGATACAGACGCCTGATTTCTCTCTGGGGCGTCAATGCCCTGTTGACTTTTTTAACAACGAGCTCTTCACCCAATGAAAAAGAGGCGGCCTGTCTGATGTCTCTTGACGAGGCGCCGATCTTCACTTCATATTTTCCTGCTTCGGCTACCCAGCTCGACGAAGCGGTGTCGAATGAGGCAAGATCCCTCGGACCCAGCTCAAATGTCAGAGTCTGACTTTGTCCCGGCTCCAGGAGACCGGTTTTAGCAAACGCCGCGAGCTCTTCCCGGGGTTTGTCCAGTTTTACGGCCGGTGCGCTCAGATAGACCTGAACCACCTCCTTCCCCGCAACCGGACCCGTATTCTTCACATCGACGGCAACCGTAATCGCATCCCTGAATTCTTCGGAACTGAGTTTCAGGTTGCCGTATTCGAATTGAGTGTAGGACAGACCGCAGCCGAATTCATAAGCAACTTCTATATTGAAGGTGTTGTAGTAGCGGTAGCCGACGTAAATATCCTCTTCGTAGACAACCTCCGCTTTATCGCCTGACAGACCGGTTGCATCCCGCCCGCTGTCTCCAGCCAGGTTCTCATCCGATCCGGATTCCAGAACAATTCCCGGAAAATTCGAAGCGGAGGGCACATCCGTATAGGACAATGGAAAAGAATCGGCCAGCTTTCCGGACGGATTCGCTTCACCGCTGAGAACATCCACGATGGAATTGCCGGCTTCCTGCCCGGGCTGCCAAGCGAGCAGGATGGCATCCGGATCGTCTCTCCAGCCGGCCGCTTCTATCACCCCTCCGATATTCAGGATAACCACGGTCTTTTTGCCTCGATCCCGAAAAGCTTTTGAGACCGTCCGAATCAGAGCCCTTTCTCTCCCGGTCAGGTAGAAATCGGCTTCTTCCTTTCGATCTTCAAACTCACCGGAATTCCTGCCGATTGTAATCAAGGCAATATCGGTTCCCGCGGCAGCCTTATTCAGGAGCGCGGCTTTTACCTCCATCTCTTCAATGCGCGGCTTCGGCATAAACCGGGCCAGCGGGTTATCGTCCATCTTCTGCTTCGCTTTAGCGTCCTTCAGATAAGCGGTATAGGCATCCTTCAGGAAATCTGTCGCGGAATACCCTGCATTCCCCAGTCCCTCTATAAGCGCCACACTGTACGCTTCATTGACGTCGCCGCTGCCGGTTCCGCCTGTAATAATTTCATAGGAAGTATTTCCGAATGCGGCTACTTTTTCGATGTTCGCGGCAAACGGAAGAGCGCCTCCTTCGTTTTTCAGCAGCACCATACCTTCGGCCGCCGCCTGACGGGCCACAAGGGCATGGGCCTCGAGATCCGGCTTATTGGAATAGGGATATTGTTTATAACGGGGGCTCCTGAACAGGACGCGCAGGATACGCCCGGCGTTCCGGTCCAGCACGCTTTCATCAAGCCGCCCTTCGCGAACGGCGGCGATAATATTTTCCTTCTGCCTGGAGTTGCCGGGCATAAGCAGGTCGTTTCCGGCCTGCATCTGGGCAACGGAATCATCGCCCGCCAGCCAGTCGGTCATGACAAATCCCCCGAATCCCCAGTCTTCCCGCAATACTTTGGTTAAAAGGTCATGGCTCTGGCTGGCATACGTTCCGTTGATTTTGTTGTAGGACGACATGACGGTCCACGGCTGCGCCGTTTGCACGGCAATGCGAAAGCCTTCCAGGTAAAGTTCGCGCAGGGCCCTTTCGCTGACAACAGTGTCAATCGTAAAACGGTTCGTTTCCTGGTTGTTGGCGTCAAAATGCTTGATGGACGTGCCGACATTCCGCGACTGAACGCCCCGAACCATGGCCGCCGCCATTTCCCCGGTCACCAGCGGATCTTCGGAATAATATTCAAAGTTCCTGCCGCAGAGTGGGTTCCGGTGGAGATTCAGAGCGGGCGCCAGAAGTATATCGGCGCCATATTCAAGCACTTCACTTCCGACCGCCTGCCCCACCCGATAAACCAAGTCCGTATCCCAGCTTGAAGCCAGCAGGGTCGCTATTGGAAAGGCGGTGCAATAATATGTTGCATCCTCTCCGTCCCGCACCGGGCTGATTCTCAGCCCGGCCGGCCCGTCGGCCAGCACCATCGGCGTAATCCCAAGACGGGACAGATCGGAGGTCGCCCCGGCGGCACCGGGAACGAGTCGGTCGACCAGAGTGACTGAGTCGGCTCCATCCGCACCGCCAAGATTCATGCCGGTGCCGACGACCAGGTCCGCCTTTTCCTCCAGCGACATTTTCGCGACGACGGCCTCGATCTTTTCCCGTTCCGCCTCTTCCGGCGACCGTGTGCAGGATGCAAGGACCAATCCGACCAGAACCGGAAATATCAGACAAACCTTTCCTGTCCCCATGCCCATTTATTTCTCCTTAATGTATTCACCAAACCTTGATATGCCGCTTGCGGAAGCGGCACTCACAGTCACGGCCGCCTTTCAGAAAGCGGTTCCGATCCGGAATGCCTCGATAAGGGGTTGACCCATCCAATGTATATTAGTATACATTTAATAATTACCGTTAATGAATTCGAGCTTTGAACCTAGATCCGGATGGAACATCCCCGGGGAAAGGCCCTGCATGAATATCCCTTACTATATACAGGTCGCGGGAACCATAAGAAGGAGAATCCTGGCGGACGAATACGGCAACGGGGATATTCTTCCCTCGTCGGAACAACTGGAAAAAGAGTTCAAGGTCAGCGCCATAACCATAAGAAAGGCCCTGGAAATCCTTGCCCGGCAAGGTTTCATCCAGCGCAGGCGAGGCATCGGCACTACGGTCAGCAAACCGGAATCGAACATACTTACCTTTGAGCTGGGCGGAACCTTCCGCCGGTTCATCGACTCCCTTGAAAGGGAAATCATGGACTCCGAGGTCCTCGAACTGGCGACTATTCCGTGTCCTCCCCATGTCCGGGACCTTTTGCTGCTGAAGGAAAAACAGAAGGTTCTTTGCGTGAAAAAAATCCGTAAACATGCGGGCATTCCCGTCGGATACTACCTGCATTACGCGGAGGCGCGTTTATGCCGGGGCATCACGCGGAAAAAAGCGGAGGCCTATAAATTCCAGGAATTGTTCGAACAGACTTCCAAGCTCAAACTGACAAGGATGGAAGAGTGCATCAAGACATCCATTACGGATATCGATCTTTCCAGGGTCCTGAAAACAGGATTCGGGAATCCCCTGTTTTTTATCGAAAACATCTTTTTCGACTCCCGGAAACGACCGGCGACACTGACCCATATCTACTACCGCGGAGACATGTGCTCCTATAAAGCAACCGTCAAGTTATAAAATCCAGGACCTGACGAATACGGGATGTTCCCGCCCACCACTGTTTAACCCATCGGGAAAATGAAATTACACCCGACTCTTGATCTCCTTTCTGCAGAAAGTTGATAAAAGCGCACTTTAAGTATTGACCATCGACAGCGTAAAGAATAATGGTATAGCGCTTGATTAATTAGGCCGGAAAGCGAAAAGCGGAGAATAATGCCGAAAGAAGTGAACTATAAGTCTTTATTTCATACACTCTTCCAGGTTTTTCTTCTTCTTGGATCTCTCTACATCTTTCTGTTCAGCATCGATTTGATGGGAAGCTCCATGAAGTTGTTCGGGAAAGGCTTCGCTGAGGCGCTGATCGCCAGTACATCCAATCCATTTGTAGGCCTGTTCATCGGTATCCTGTCCACGTCCATCATCCAGAGCTCTTCCACGACCACGTCGATTGTCGTCGGCCTCGTGGGCAGCAATGCCCTGACGGTCGCCAACGCCATTCCCATCGTCATGGGCGCCAACATCGGCACCTCCGTAACCAATATTCTTGTTTCTCTGGCGCACATCAACCGATCCGTCGAATTCCGCCGATCCTTTGCGGCTTCTGTCGTCCATGATTTTTTCAACTTTTTGACGGTCCTGGTACTGTTTCCCCTGCAATATTATACAAACTTTCTGGGATACATTTCGCATAGTCTGGAAGTCGTTTTTCAGGACGTAGGCGGGCTGACGCTTTTCAATCCGCTCAAGGCCATCACCAAACCGGTAGTTTCAATTCTGTGCGACCTTATACCCCATCCATGGATTCTACTCATTCTTGCCCTCGTCCTTCTGTTTCTGGCATTGAGACAGATTGTAAATGTTCTGAAGGTGCTTGTAGTGGCAAAAACAGGCGCCTGGTTTGACAAGTTCCTGTTCAAAAACCAATTCAGGGCCTTTACGGTCGGACTGATACTGACCATGCTGGCCCAGAGCAGTTCCATAACCACCAGCCTGGTGATTCCACTGGCAGGCGCAGGCCTGCTGACATTACGCCAGATTTTCCCGTATACTCTTGGAGCGAACGTAGGAACCACCATAACGGCTATTCTTGCCTCATTGGTCACGGCCAATGCCAATGCCGTCGTCGTGGCTTTCGCTCATTTACTGTTCAACATATCCGGAATGGCAATCTGGTGGCCCCTCAAGAAAATACCTTTATTTATTGCTGAAAGTTTTGCGAAACGGGCGGCTAAAAATAAAGTGCTCCCAATAGTTTTTGTCCTTGTAATGTTTTTTGTTATACCATTAATCGTAATTCTTACTCTTAATTAAGGTATTCACATGCTGAAAGAACTTCTGGCGATCTTTAGCAAAGACAGCAAACTTGACGCGGCGTTCGCCCGGTCCTATGAAATGCTGGACATTAATAAGGATATGTTCCTCAAGGCCCGCAAGACGCTGCGCGAAACAAACACCGTGGATCTCGACACCAGCGTTTACAAACAGGACAAGAAGATCAACCAGTTTGAGCGCGAGGTCAGGCGGGAAGTGCTCCAGTACCTTTCCGTTGCGGGCGTCGGAAACCTTGCCTCCGCTTTGAGGCTGATCGGCATCATTATCGATCTGGAACGTATCGGAGATTATTCCAAGAATATCGTCGAGCTTGCCGAAAGCCATAAGGCCAAACTCAATGCCGGCGAGGCGGAGGAAGATTTGAGGAAAATCGAATCCGCCATTGAGAACGCCTTCGACAGGACAAGACATGTCCTGGAAAACAGCGATGCCGAGGCTGCGGAAGGATTGATAAAGGAATATATCTGGGTCAATCCCCTCTGTGACAAAATCGCGCTCGGCTACATTAAGGAAGAGAACGAATCCCTTACGCGGAGATCGACCGCGGCTTTAGCCCTTTATTTCCGTTATCTCAAACGGATACATTCTCATTTGCGCAATATTGTTACCGCCGTCTACCGGCCTTTTCACAAAATCGGGTTCATACCATCGAAAGATAAGATAC
>CAZPHK010000038.1:0-5190 GCA_964586015.1 uncultured Acidobacteriota bacterium
ATACAGTATATAATTTTTCATATTATTTCGACATAATCAAAAAGAATTATTGGAAAGAAATCCTTGATTTTGCCGGAATCGAAGAAAGTCAACTGCCATTGCTTGTTGAACCTGGGGAAGATATCGGAGGAAAGAAACTCGAAAAAACGTACAACGAAGCGGTTGGTTTTAACCTGCAACGTTTAACGGGCATTTATCTCCTTGATGCGGACGCCAGAATTCTGATGCCACTCCAGGAACAGGAAAACATACGCTTCCCGTAGTGGCTCTATTCATAACGGAGAGCGTCTATGGGATCGAGTGCGGAAGCTTTTCGGGCGGGGTAAAATCCGAAAAAAATGCCGACAAGGGCGGCGAAACCGAAGGAAATCAAGATGGAGAAAGCTGAAACCAGAGTCGGCCAATCCAGAACGCTGGAAATGCCGTAAGAAAGTGCTATTCCGCCCAGTACGCCGACCACACCGCCCAGCAGGCTCAATATCATCGATTCCGCAAGAAACTGCATGCGGATATAGCCCGGACGCGCTCCGATCGCCATGCGGATGCCTATCTCCCGGGTCCGCTCCGTTACCGATACGAGCATTATATTCATGATGCCGATTCCACCCACCAGCAGGGACACGGCGGCGATGCTTCCCAGCAGAAGAGTCATGACCTGGTTCGTCTGCTCGGCGGTTTCCGCGATGTCCGTCAGGTTGCGCACCATAAAGTCATCCGGCTGGCCGGCGGGGATCTTGTGCCGCTGCCGCAAAAGACCGGTTGTCTGCAGGACAGCCAGGCTTGTTTCATCCGGACTGACGCACGACATCATGATTGCGTTGATGTGGGGAACGGTTTGTCCGATCAGCTTTTTTTGAACGGTAGTGTACGGCATTATGGCAACGTCATCCTGGTCCTGACCCATTGCCGACTGGCCCTTGGAGTCCAGCACCCCGATAACGCGAAACGGCAGGTTGTGAATTCGAACCATCTGTCCGATGGGGTTGGTGCCGTTAAAGAGATTGTCCGCGACGGTTCTGCCGAGAACGATAACGCGGGCGGCTGTGCGCGCATCCCCGGCTGTAAAAAAATCGCCCCAGAGAACCTGCCAGTCCCGGATCCGGCAGAATTTTTCGTTTGTGCCCTGAACCTGGGTAAACCAGTTCCGGTCTCCGAAAACGATCTGGGTCGAAGACCGGACGATGGCGGAGGCGGCCGCAACCGACGGGCATTCCCTTTCGATCGCCTCCACATCGCCTTCAGTAAGAGAGTTCGACGCTCCGGCCCCGAGCCGCACGCCGTTGGAATTCAAACTCCCGGGCCAGACAAACACGACATTCGTGCCGATGCTCTGGATCTGACTCTGTACCGTTCTCTGAGCTCCCTGCCCGATGGACACCATGGCGATAACGGCGCCGACGCCGATGATAATCCCGAGCATGGTGAGGGCGGATCTCATCTTGTTCCGGCTCAGGGCTCTCAAGGCCACTTTGATAATAGACAATACGTTCATAGTTGAAACCCGTCCAAATCGTAATCTCCGTCCCCGTCGTCCTCTTTCGGAAGCTTCTGAAGAATTTCTTTGGCCGTACTCCGTTTTTCGACGGGGCTGTCGCCGCGTATCCTGCCGTCCCGGAAGCGGATATAACGATTTGCATACCGGGCGATATGGGGTTCGTGCGTTACGAGGACGATCGTCAGATCGCGTTCGAGATTGAGGCGTTGAAATATCTCCATAACCTCAACGGAAGTGCGGGAATCCAGGGCTCCCGTGGGTTCGTCGGCAAGTATGATCGACGGGTTGTTGACCAGAGCTCTCGCGATGGCGACTCTCTGCTGCTGGCCTCCGGAAAGCTGGTTCGGCATGTTCCCTTCCTTGTCGGACAGGCCGACGATTGCCAGGGCATCCCGCGTACGGAAAGCCCGCTCCACCGCCGGCACTCCGGCGTAGACCATCGGCAATTCCACGTTTTCGAATGCCGATGTGCGCGGAAGCAGATTGAAACTCTGGAAGACGAATCCCACGTGCCTGTTGCGGATATCTGCAAGTTCGTCTCTCGGTATCCCGGATACGTCCATCCCGTCAAGGAAATAACTCCCGCTGGTGGGGCGGTCCAGGCAGCCGATTATGTTCATCATGGTCGACTTCCCGGAGCCGGAAGGTCCCATGATGGCCACGAATTCTCCACGCGTGACCACCAGCGAAATTCCGCGCAGGGCATGGACCTCCATATCGCCCATGCGGTAGATCTTGTGCACATCCTCAAGCCTGATGACGGCGTCTTCGAACGACGGCAGCATGGCGGGGAAGTCTTTTTGCTGGAATGAAACTGTCTGGCTCGTATGCTGCAAGGTTGCCTCCCTGAACGTGGTTATCAGTGTCTTCTGAAGCTGCCGAACGGTCCCCCGCGCATCGATGAGGCCGTTTGGGTGGGATCGGATTTCACCTGCGAAGTGTCGGCGATTATGAGGGATTCGCCATCGTTGAGATCCCCCGCCACCATTTCGGTGAAAATGCCGTCGGTGATCCCGAGCTTTACCGGATGCTCCACGGGGCGGTTATGGGAATCCAGCGTCCACACTTGACCCGATTTGGGGGGCGTAGCGAATGCGGTGGAAAAACGGAGCTTGCGGGACGGATCCCAGAGCTGTCCCGGCGCCTGATCCGGAGCTGCCGCTGCAGCGGATTTCTCGGGCGTAGATTTGAGTTCCTCCGCCGATGCAACGGAAAGCTCCGGCAACCTGGACCGATTCCCTTTTTCCGTTCCGACCTCAGGCAAACCTGCGGCTCCTGTCGGTCTGGATTCCGGGCTATGGTTCGAGGCCTCTTCCGCCTTAACGGCCTTCACGGGGGCCCCTGCCCCGCTGCCTTCTTCGGCTCCGGCAGTTCCCTGGGGCTCGTAGCGCAGGGCGGCATTCGGGATTTTCAGCACGTTCTCCTGCTTGTCCACGGTCATCGTAATGTTGGCCGTCATTCCGGGCTTGAGATACAGCTCGCTGTTGTCGACGGCAATTATGGCACTGTAAGTCACTACATTCTGAACCGTCTGCGGATCCAGGCGGACTTCCTGAATTTTCCCCGAAAATGTCCGGTTTGGAAATGCGTCGACCGTAAACCCAACGTCCACATCGGACGTGATAAGACCGATGTCGGCTTCATCAACGCTGGCATTCACCTGCATGTGAGTCAGATCGTTGGCGATGACGAAGAGCAGGGGCGCCTGCAGACCCGCGGCGACCGTTTGTCCGACGTCCACATTTCTCGAAATGACAACTCCGTCGACAGGAGAAAAAATATTGGTGTATTCGAGATTGACGCGCCTGTCGTCCAGATCCGCCTGGGCCTGATTAACCTGGGCGCCCGCCTGGGATACCTGGGCCTCCTGAGCCGTAATCTGCGCCTGGGCCTGTTCGACGGCGGCCTGGGCCTGCTCGTATTTTGCGGCGGAGTTTTCAGCTGTTGTTCTGACATTGTCGTAGTCGCTATTGGCAATAATGCCTGTTTGCAACATTTCCTGATACCGTTTGTAATTCTGAGCATCGTTGTCCCGTGTTACCCTTGCTGCGTTCAGGTTCGCACGGGCGCTTACAAGGTTTGCCTGCATCGTTCCGAGGTCGGCCTTTGCCGCCCGTTCACGGGCCTTGGCCGCGGCAAGGCTGGCCTCAGCATCCGCGACCTGAGCCTGGAAATTGCGCGGATCGATTTTTGCCAGAAGCTGCCCGCGTTTGACGATCGAGTTGTAGTCGGCATACAGTTCCTGGATTTGACCAGAGACCTGGCTTCCTACCTGGACGTTGACGACGGGCTCGACGGTTCCGGTGGCGTTCACAACCTTGACGAGGGATCCTTTCTCCACCGGCTCCGTATAGTACTGCACAGATTTTTCAGACCCGAACCTCATGACAGCCAGCGCGACTCCGGTCGTAACAATTATCAGGACTGCCAGGAGCCAACCGCGAAGTTTCCAAAATGAATGATTAGAATTGTTCGACGACATATCGGCAACCTCACTTTCCATATCCAACTGTTTCTTTATACAAATACAGTGCCAGTCGCATGGAATCGGGGCTTCTGTTAAATTTTTCCCGGTCTTGACGCTGCGGGGCAGAAAGAAACTGGACGCTCTCTGTATCCCATAAACTGTAAGTTACGTAAAACCTAGTATTTGAAGGTATTTTTCCTCGGGGCAGGCAGGGTGCATCCTGCAGATGCGGGATCGGCCAGGCCTCATTCTCATTTTCATTTGTAGAGAACAGCCATTTGGAGATGTGTCGCATAAATAGCCATTCTGTCGCATATCGCAACATTTCATTTATTCTCAGAACAGCAAATGGAGCCGATCGTGGAAAAGTCGGGGATGGAGTGAGAAAATGCGGCGGGCTTCAATCGCCGGAACCGTCCGGCGATTCCATCGGGCCGTGGATGGTTCCTTTCATCCCGGCTTCAGCTCATTTCAGAGAACGATCGCAGGATTAAAGAGTTTCCTTGATCCTGATTTTCTTTCCGGCGGCAACATAGATATTTCGATCTATCGTCCTGCCGTCAGGAGCTTTCATCATGATCTCGTGATTCCCCTGTTTCGCGTAGGCCTTGTGGTGATCCAGCGATTTCACTGTCCCGATAAGTTTATTATCTATATAGATTTGGGTGTCTTCAGGCTTCACCTTGAATTCCAGCGTTCCGTAATCGACGTGACGGACTTCCACCTGGCCCGGGCCTGGATAATAATAAGGTCCCCAAATCCCGTAAGGATTCCATCCCCATCCCCAGTACCATTCCGGCGATGGTCCTATGAAAACCCGACCTCCGTATGCACGGCCGAAATCTCTGTCGCGGTGACCGTTGTGGATTCCTTCATGGATCTCGCCGCGCCCCGAATGTCCCATCCGCATCCCTCCCCGGCCCCGTGGATAAGCAAAACCGGTTATCTGAAGGCTGCCGGCAAGCAGGATGAATGCTCCAATCATCAGCCATTTTTTTATCTTCATGGCGCACCTCCTTTTTCTATTTAATTAGACGAAATTTGATTTCATAATTCTCATTTCGGGATAATCGAAAATCTCAATAAAAATGGACACCCATTGTCTGTTAAAACGTGGGAACGTGCTAACGTACTAACGTACTAACGTGAAAAACTACGCCTCGATATGTGGTGGGCTGAGGGATAAATGGGGAAGATATCAGAAAAAAGAATGGACACCCATTGTCTG
>CAZPHK010000038.1:5290-16158 GCA_964586015.1 uncultured Acidobacteriota bacterium
GAAGATATCAGAAAAAAGAATGGACACCCATTGTCTGTTAAAACGTGGGAACGTGGGAACGTGCTAACGTACTAACGTGAAAAACTATGCCTTGGAATAAGGCAGGCTGAGGGATAAATGGGGAAGATATCAGAAAAAAGAATGGACACCCATTGTCTGTTAAAACGTGGGAACGTGCTAACGTACTAACGTACTAACGTGAAAAACTATGCCTCGGAATAAGGCAGGCTGAGGGATAAATGGGGAAGATAAAACCGTTACATGTTGCACGTTGCAGGTTACACGTTAAAAGAAAAAGATCGTTAAAACGTTAAAAGCCGGAATGCTCGATTACTCGGAACAACAATTCCGGAAACGTTCAACGAAGCGGTTTGTTTTTAACGTGCAACGTGTAACGTTCAACCTGCAACGTGATAAACATGTACTTGTTATAGCCCAACTCCAATTCAAAAGGGGCGCGATCGCGCCCCTTTAAATTTGGCTGCTTGCCGTCACTTCCATCCGAACTCCAGTGTCGGCCCGAAAAACTCTCTGGTTCCGCTAAGGCAGGTAATTTCAGAACTGCAGGGCTTTATCGACAGCCTACTTCTTGGGAAGAACCGAGGCTGCCCGAACGGTATCGGACTGATCGATCAACTTTACTTTTCTCAGTACCGCCTTATAGCCCGAACATTCAACGGTGGAGAGAAAATATCTGCCTCCACGATTTTCGAATCTCAATTGGGTTGAGTCCGCATCCAGACTGTCTCCAGGTCTCGTGGTTACAAAGGCCACAACCGTGCCATCCTTTTCACGCACGGTAATACTGGACGTCGTGGAGCCTCTGACTCCTCCCATTTCAAAATTGTATTCGCCCGACGGCAGCATCTGCTCTCCAACATAAAAGTCGAAGGGGATTTCCCCGCGCAGCACTATGGCGGAACCTGCAGTTGCCAGGGCGGTCGTTGCGGCCAGGACTGCGACAAAACTAAAAAGCATAAATGTCTTTCTCATAAACCCTCCAGAACTTGTTGTGAATGCGTTTAATGCTTTTGTGACTCTTTCCTGCTCATTTGCTCTACTCTATTAATACGGTAAATAAACGCAGGTAGTTGTGAGGCTTCTGTGAGGTTTTACTGAGGGTTATTTCGCTGATTCGAGGTCGGATAATTCAGTTAACGCGAGCCGGGCGGGATCCGGACTGTTTCCGTAATTGTTTGATTAAACGCTTGAATCTCGGGTGGGATCGCAGCGGATCCAGGTTGCTGTCCTGATCGATCCAGCCCTCCTGCGATAATCCGTTTTTTAAAGCCGTTTCCAGTGAATCGATAGCATCCTCTGAAAGTCCGGCCAACGACTGAATGCATGCCACATTGTAAAGCACCATCGGTTCCGAGGGATCCATCGCCAGGGCCAGCTTGGCCCATTCGACACCCCGGTCGATCTCGCCCAAAGCCACCAGGCCATTGGCCCCCATGTAAAGCGCCCTGGTATCATCCGGATTCAACTTCAATCTTGCTTCCGCGACATCGACGCCGCGTCGCCGGGAAGCATCCGCCTGTTGCGGATGTCCGAGATCGTCGTATATCTGGGCCACCAGCAGAGGTGCCTGGTAATCCTGGGGATTCACTTCGTTCGATTTTTCAAAGAGCCTGGCGGCTTTTTCCAGTTCGCCCTGAGCGAAGCTGGATCGGGCGTAAAAGTAATAGGCTTCAAAAAGCATAGGGTCCAGACGGATGGCGGCTTCAAACTCCCTCTCGGATTCCGTGTATTCCTTTTTTAAAAACAGCGCGACGCCCCGCGATGCATGGGCTTCCGCGGAATCGGGATCCATATCGAGCGCTTTCAGGCTGCTTGTATCGGCTTGTTCCAGGTGTCTGTCCTGATTGCCCGCATACATGAAGAGATACGAGCAACAGTCGGCGATGCCCGCATAGGCGCGCGCAAAATACGTGTCCAGTTCAATTGCCTGTGAGAACATCTTCAGCGCGAACTCAATTCCCCTGCTCGTGAAGTGATAATAGTACTGCCTTCCGCGCAGGTAGAAGTCATAGGCACGCAGGTCGGTGGTGGGAGTTTTGGAGATGGCGTTGCTCTCCTTGAGCGTGAGAGTCACTTTCAGCGTTGCGGCGATGCTTCGGGCAATTTCGTCCTGGATGGCAAATATGTTTTTGAGCCCGCGATCGTACTGCTCCGACCAGAGCGGATACCCGTCCTTCACATTGATGAGCTGGACCGAAATACGGAGCCGGCCTTCGGCTTTGCGTACGCTTCCCTCCAGCACTGCCGATACATTCAGCCTTTTTCCGATCGATCGGATATCTTCCGATCTCCCCTTGAATGCGAAAGAGGATGTCCGTGAAGCAACGCGCAGGCTTTTTATACGCGTCAGGTTGTTTATGATTTGCTCGGAGATCCCGTCGCAGAAATACTCCTGATCTTTTGCAGCGCTCATATCGGAAAATGCCAAAACCGCAACCGACGCTTTCGCCTGGAAATAGGGATCCTTTTTCGTAACCGGGGCAATCAGCCGGTAACCCCTCCGTGCAATAGTCTGAATAATCCTGGGATTTTTTGCGTCGTCTCTGAACGCTTTACGCAGTTCCGAAATGGAATAACGAAGGACCTCTTCGCTTACATATGTATCGGGCCACACCGTTCGAATAATCTGTTCCTTCGAAAGAACCTCCCCGGGATCATCCGCCAGGCATACAAGTACCTCGATTACTTTCGGTTCTACCGGTATTTTCTTTTTACCCCTGGTGATAGAGTTCAGGTCCGGCTCCACCAGCCATCCACCGATCTGTAATTCGCGGGCCACGAACAGTTCTCCTCAGAGTTCGAACGATTTCATTAAAGCAATTAAAGGTTTTACAAAAGGTCAGTATTTTAAATATTCCTGCCAAATATAAATATTGATTCTAACTCCAGGCTGCCGCCGGGAAAAACAGAATCTTCAATCTATTACGATCAAATTGTAGCTTAAGTTCGATTAAACTGAAAAACGTGCAACGATAAAAGGTATGCCCGGAGGCAAGCGGGAAATGCTAAAATTGCAGCTGGAACTGCGGAGATAGAATTAGAATGACACTACATCCATTGGCGGGCAAAGACGCACCTGAATCCATTTTGATCGACCCGGCGGAGCATACGGACGCCTACTACCGGTATCATCCCGACATGTCGGAAAACAGCCAGCGCGTTGTATTCGGCACATCCGGGCATAGAGGCAGGGCGATCGCGAAAAGCTTTAACGAAGATCATGTACTGGCTATCGCCCAGGCCATCTGCGATTTCAGGCTGGAAAACGGCATTTCAGGGCTCCTGTTTCTCGGAAAGGATACCCACCTGCTGTCGGAAGCGGCTCAAAAGACCTGCCTGGAGGTTCTGGCGTCAAACAACGTGGAGGTGCGCATCCAGGAAAACGACGGGTTTACGCCGACGCCGGTCATTTCCCACGCAATCATCAGGCATAACGAAGAAAAGAAAAACGGGCCCCTTGCGGACGGCATTGTGATCACGCCGTCGCATAACCCCCCCGACAACGGAGGCATCAAGTACAACTACACCAACGGCGGCCCCGCCGACACGCACATCACAAAATGGATCGCGGACCGGGCGAACCGGATCCTGGAGTCGGGCAATAAGGAGGTAAAAAGAAAGGCGTTTCAGAAGGCCACGTCTCTGCCGAATATCCGTCCCCATGATTATATTTCTCCCTATGTCGGGGATCTGGAAAACATCATCGACATGGAAGTCATCCGCCGCGCGGATCTCAAAATTTGCGCGGACGCTCTTGGGGGGTCCGGTCTGGACTATTACGATGCCATTGCGAAACGCTACAGTTTGAATATCGATGTAAAAAATAATGTCTACGATCCAACGTTCAGTTTCATGACCGTGGACAGGGACGGACTGATCCGGATGGACTGCTCCTCCCCATACGCCATGGCAAGGCTGATCGGGCAGAAGGACAAATACGACATTACGTTCGGCAGCGATCCCGATTTCGACCGGCACGGCATCGTCACGCCGAGCGGCGGGCTCATGAACCCGAATCACTACCTGGCCACGGCCATTTGGTACCTGATCCAGAACCGGCCGGACTGGGACGCCGGCATGGAGATCGGCAAAACCACGCTGAGCAGCTCAATGATAGACAGGGTGGTGGAAAGCCTGGGAAGGCGCCTATTCGAAACGCCGGTCGGGATCAAGTGGTTTTCCGACGGACTGACAAACGGCCGGCTGTCTTTCTGCGGGGAGGAAAGCGCCGGGGGTACCTTCGTCAGGAAAAACGGCCGTGTCTGGACCACCGACAAGGACGGCATCATCCTGTCCCTTCTTTCGGCCGAGATCACAGCCTCGACGGGAAAAGATCCAGATCGAATCTATCATATGCTGGAGGAGAAATTCGGCGCGCCGGCCTATACCAGGATAGACGCACCGATCGATTCGGAACAGAAGGAGCGCCTGCTCTCCGCTTCCCCGGAAAACGTCGACTCGAAAGAGCTGGCCGGGGAACCGATCCGCGACATTCTCACAGAAGCGCCCGGCAACGGCGTCTCCATCGGGGGCTTGAAAATAGTGACCCGGAACGCCTGGATCGCAGCCCGGCCCTCCGGCACGGAAGATATCTACAGGACCTACGCGGAAAGTTTCCTGGGGGAAAAGCACCTTGAACAGGTTCTGGAAGACGGGCGGCGCATTATAGACCGGATAATAAACTGAACCGAGCTAACCCGCATTTCTCATGAGGGCTAGCCTCACTTCCATGAAGACATAACCTTCAGACAGAGATCGATGAGTTCCTCCGCCCGCCCTATGGTGTCCGCCTCGCTGTAGCAGCGCAGTTCCGGGGCGTTGCCCGACGGGCGAAAGTGGATCACGTCGTCATTGGCCAGAGTTATTCGCAGGCCGTCGGTCGTGTCGTAGTGCGAAATTTTTCCGAATACGCCCGACAGCTGTTTTTCCATGTTCTCAATCGGATCGCCGGAATCCCCTTCGCGCAGCCCCGCGATTTTCGCTTTGCTTTTCTCCGGAGGAAAGTCTTTCAATCTGTTGCTGCGGGTATACCGTTCGGGCAGCGTCGTCACAAGTTTGCCCACCGTCAACCCCTTCTCATCCGCCAGCAGCAGGACGGCAAGCTGTACGATGACGGCGTCCCGGGTGGGCAGGCTTCTAAGGATGCCGTCCCGGTTTTCAATTTCCGAATCCGTCAGGAAGCCTCCGTTGGCTTCATATCCGACGACCCTCCTGAAACCTTTCGCCGACGCCTTCGTCATGCCTTCGATCACGTAGGGCGATCCGATCCGGGTCCGGACCACTGATTTGAAGAGCCCGCATTTTTCAACCGCCGAATTCGAGGAAACGGGCGTCACCACGGCGTCGGCTCCCAGGTACTGAGCGCACAGGATCCCGGCGACATCGCCCCGGAGCCAGTTGCCCGCTTCGTCGCCGACCAGCGGCCGGTCGCTGTCCCCGTCCGTGGATACGATGGCGTCGAATGAATTCTCTCCCGCCCACTTCCGGGCCAGTTCGACATCCTCAGGCCGGATCGCCTCGGTATCCACCGGCATGAACGTGCCGGAACGGCCCAGCAGCGTCACCTCTGCCCCGAGTGCGGTATATATTTCCTCCAGCAGATCCCGGCCGACGGCCGAATGCTGGTAGATGCCGATCTTCTTTCCCTTCAAACGGCCTTTGCCGAAGAAGTTGACGTACCGGTCCACGTACAGGGCGGCTGCGTCGGAAACCGGCGCGGGCACTTCGGCTTCCGGCGGCAAATTCCCGCCGGCGTCGAAAACATCGCCGGGGATGTCCACCGTTTCGTTCTTGATTCCCGGCTCGTCCGACTTGAGTATCTCCCCCCTGCTTCCGGCGAACTTGATGCCGTTGCGGTCTTCCGGGATATGGCTGCCCGTCACCATAATCGAGGGAATGCCGTTCGTGAATCCGTAATGTGCCAGCGCGGGCGAAGGCACTTTCCCGCAATTCAGGGCATCATAGCCCTTGTCCCGGACGGCCCGGAAAACCGCCCGCATGATCCTGTCGGTGCTTTCCCTCAGGTCTCCCCCGACCGCAATACAGGTTCCCGGCATCAGTTCGCCCGTTTTTGACAGGTACTGCAGAAAAGCCGCCGTGTAGGCGTAGCAGACAAAATCAGTCATGTCCGCCACGAGCCCGCGGGCCCCGCTGGTGCCGAACTTCACTCCCGATGCATCCATCAGCGCGTCGATTCTTATCTGCATGGAACTCCCCGGCATAATCGTTTTCTTATCTATTTTCGCAACAGTCTTTCATGCGTCTTTCGGCGCATGTAGGGGCGAACCTTGTGTTCGCCCTTGCCTCTTCTCCCAACAGCCTTGCAAATCGTTGCAAGGGCGAACACAAGGTTCGCCCCTACATGCACAGATCCAGGCATAGCTTTATTTTCGCAAAAACTATTTAGCCTTTCCCAAGGGCCTCGAGAACCTTGGCAGGCGTGATCGGGTAGCTTTCGACCCATTTGCCGATCGCGTTGTGGACCGCCGGCGAAATCAGGGCGGGAACGACCGTGGCGATGTCTTCGGCGATGCCGACGATCCCGTAGGGGCCGTAGCCCATGCCCGTTTCGACAAGATGTGTGTCCACGGCTCCGATATCCTCAAAAGTCGCGATTTTATAGTCGAGAAGATTTCCGTTGAGCATTACGCCCGTCACGGGGTCGTGGATCACTTCCTCGCTTCTTCCCCTCCCGACTGCCATGTAGGTGCCGCCGTACTGCTGCCCTTCGCAGCCTTCCCAGCTGACGACACGCCCGACGTCGTTGACGTTGACCACGCGCGTGACGTCGACCTCGCCCGTGCCCGTGTCCACCTCCACCTCCATGAAATGAGCCTGCCGGCAGAGGCGCAGGCGCTTGCTTGCATAGGCGCCGTGCTGCACCTGGTAGCCGTAGGCGAACAGCGGCTCCGAAAAATTGCTCCGGTCCGCGCCCTTCCCCATTTCGGACGTCCACGCCAGCGGTCCTTCGTATCCCATGGGCATAACCAGCTGGGCGATGGTTTTTCGAATGGACGGGTTCTTTTTCACAAAGATGACGCTGTCCTTGATATCCAGGTCCTCCGGCTTCATGCCCGGGAATGCCGGGGGAAAGCTGCCCCTGGAGCTCTGGCCCAGCGGCCGGGTCGCGACTTCGAGGATCTGCCTCTTCAGAATCCGGGCGGCGTTGCGGACGGCGAACCCGTTGACCGACATGTTGGTCGAGGAGTCCGGGGTCATGGTGAAGAATCCGGGATCGATCTGGGGCCGGTAGTACACATCCTCCACCTTCATTCCCAGTTCGTCGGCCGCTATCTGGCAGTAGGCCGTTTCGGCATTCACCCCGATGTCGCACCGCATCGCCAGTATGTTCGCGGTTCCGTCCTGCCGTTCAATGCGGATGGCGATCTCGCCGGTGCCGGCCGAATCTTCCCATTCGTGGGTCCAGGTAAAGGCCAGCCCGTGCATTTTACCGCTGGGAAGTTTCCTGGTTCCGGGCGGATGCCAGTTTTTGTCCCAGTCGACGGAGGCTTTTCCCTTCTCGATGCATTCCCGCAGGCTGTCCCGCACCGGGAATCCCATTTCGGCCTTGCGCTCGTTGAGCCATTCCATGTCGTGCCCCTCGGCGCCGTCGTTTTTCAGGGCCACCTCCAGCGGGTCCATACCAAGCGCTTCGGCAACATGTTCAAAGATCAGGGTAAGCGTCATACAGTTCGCGTTCTGCTCGCAGCGCGTGGGCACGTTCGGCCCCTTGTTGACCTGCATCACCTCCAGCTTTCCATGAATGTTGGGAATTCTGGTGTTTTCAGTCAGATGGTGGAAAGCGCCGAAAACGGGAAACCACTGGTTGGCCAGCCGGGCTTTCCCTTCGACGGCGGTTATGGTTCCGTCGTTCTTCGCGCCGACTTTAAAGAAATAGACGCCCTCGTCCATTTCACCTCCGTAGAAATCCTCCCTGCGGCTGAAAACCCATTTGACCGGCTTTCCGGTCCTTCTGGACAGGATGCCCGCGCAGTAATACGGTCCCATGTTCCAGGAACAGTGGCTCCACCCGCCGAAACTGGCGCCCTGGTAAGGGGTGTGAAGCTGGATCCGGTTCATCGGGACCCCCCCGTACCAGGAAGCGACGGCCCGCTTGCCGACCTGGGGATGCTGCTGCTTGAGCCACACTTCGGGATACTCGCCGTTCCAGTTGAAAATGCCGCAGGGACGCTCCGGCCCCATCCAGGTTGTAAGGATGCGCTCCGCCTGGAATTCAATGATCTTATCCGCTTCGGCGAATCCCTTCTTCACGTCTCCAAGCTCTTCCAGGTCGAGGAACCCTTCATTGATGTAATTTCCGTCCGGAAAGGCCTCGGGTTGCGCTACGGGCGCGTCTTCCTTCCCGGCTTCCTCTACGTCAAGGACAAAGGGACGTTCCTCCCATTCAACCTCGATCAGCTTCAGCGCTTCATCCGCGATTTCCTCGGTGTCGGCCGCCACAACAGCCCCGACTTCTTCCCCCTGGAAGTAAGCCTTGTCGGACAGCACGATGAGTTCATTGGGCACATGCCCGCCCAGGTTGGCGGTTTCGGGCAGTTCCGGATCGTCATAGCGAAGAACCGCACGGACTCCCGGATAAGCCTCGGCGCGGCCGGTATCCATCGACTTGATCCTGGCGTGGGCGTAGGGCGAAGTCAGGAACTTGGCCGTCAGCATCCCGTGAAGCTTCATATCGATTGTGTAGACCGCCTTGCCGCCGGCCTTCTCGTACCCGTCCAGCCGGCGAACTCCGCGTTTGCCGATATAGGTGTAATCCCCCAGGGGATACCGGTCGGACTTCATGTTGTCCAGCGTTTCGGTGATTTTCTTCATTTCTTCGTTCATGGCAATACCGGATACCTTTAAACTATTTCAGGATTCTAATATCTTATATCAGAGGAATCTTTGGAGTGCGGCAACCTGCTTCCGCCTTTTTTACATTTACGACGAATTAAGGCGGAAGCAAGCTGCCGCACCAAATTAGCCCTCTCCTAAGTTGTTCCACACGCAAGGATCGATCTCTTTACCAGCGTGCGGGCGATTTGAACCATATACCGGTTGCGCTCCATGGGTCTGGCGTCCGAAACAGCCGCGGCAGCCGCCTCTTCCGCCGTGGCCTCATCGATCTTTTTGCCCTTGAGCGCTTCCTCCGCCTTGACCGCGCGATAGGGCTTGACGTAGACGGCATTGAGGCAGATCCGGGCCGATTCGACTTTTCCCGAGGAAACGGTGACGGCGGCGGCGCAGTTCACGATAGCAAAGTCGATTGATTTTCTTATGGCGACCTTGAGAAAGGAACTGTGCGATCCCTTCGGGGGCTTCGGGATGCGGATCTCCGTGACGATCTCGTCGCCGTCCAGCACCGTGGTTTTTGCCACATCGACCAGGAAGAAATCGTCGATCCCGATGGTTCTTTTCGATGTGACGATTTCGGCGTTCAGGGCGACAAGCGCGGGCGCCGTATCGCCGGGATGCACGGCGTAGCATCCTTCCTCCACGCTGCCTCCGAAGATCGAGTGGTACCGGTTGTCGCCCTCAATGGCATAGCACCGCCCTCCCCCTTTCCTCAGACAGGGGAAGCGGTTGTTCGGATTCCGGTAGTACCAGCAGCGAATATCCTGGCACAGGTTGCCCCCGAGCGTTCCCATTGCCCGGAGATGGGGCGAGGCCGTGCGCCCTGCGGCCTGAGCCAGGGCCGTATACCGGACTTGAATTCTGGGAATTTCGGCGATGTCTTCCAGAGTTGCCAGGGCGCCGATCCGCAGCTCTCCATTTTTTTCTCCGACGGAGTCCAACCCGGGGATCGTTTTTATATTTACAAGAGCTTCGGGATATCGTGGGAGGATTTCGTCCTTCATCTTTCCCAGCAGGTCGGTCCCCCCGGCGATGACACAGGCCTTGTCGCCGTATCTCCGGAGAGCGGCAACCGCTTCGTCTACGGTCCGCGCGTTGATGTGTTTGAACTTTCGCATTGATTCCTCACAATAAGCCAGAAGTCAGAAGTCCTTCATTGCTCCTGAGTTCGATCGAAGGGCGAACCTTGTGTTCGCCCTTCGAATTCAGAAAATGCTTCGCAGCCTGTAAAAATCCCACATATTCCAGGGGCCTTTTCATGTTGTTCCGGGGCGAACACAAGGTTCGCCCCTACTTTCTGGCTTCTGTTTTCAGCTTTTTTGCTGAAGCCATGATCGCCTTCGGATGCTGGGGATAGGTGCCGCAGCGGCAGAGATTGCCGCCGAGAGCGGCGCGGATCTTCTTCTCGGTGGGGTTGGGATTCCTGTCGAGCAGGGCTTTTGCCGTAACGACGAATCCGGGCGTGCAGTACCCGCACTGCATGCAGTGGTGCTTGACATATTCCTCTATCAGCGGGTGCCCGGCCGCCGCGATGCCTTCGACCGTTTCCACCACCTTCCCGTCGCATTCCAGGGCGAGCGTCATACAGGAAAGAATCGCCTTTCCGTTCAGGATGACGGTACAGGATCCGCAGGCGCCGTGGTCGCACATGAGCTTGGTTCCGGTCAGGCCCAGGTGATCGTGAATCAGGTAATGCAGCGTCCACTCCGGTTCCACCTGTACAGTATATTTCTGCCCGTTTACCGTGATATGGATCGTCCCTTCCGGTTCGGGAAGCGGTTCCTTCTTATGGTCCGCGAGGACATGAGCCTTGACTGCCTCGTACGACCCGAAAACGGTCGCACAATAGGGACATGAATATTTCGCCTCTTCGCTCGATTTATCCTTCACCGGGACATCTCCTTACATAATCTTCTTTGCGTGCACAGGGCGAACACCAACTTGTCCGCCTTCGCCCTACGAATTAAGAGAATGCTCAGCAGCCTGCATCAATC
>CAZPHK010000038.1:16258-30912 GCA_964586015.1 uncultured Acidobacteriota bacterium
CCGCATATTCCAGGGGCCTCTTCATATTGTTCCGGGGCGAACACAAGGTTCGCCCTACGAATTAAGAGAATGCTCAGCAGCCTGCATCAATCCCGCATATTCCAGGGGCCTCTTCATATTGTTCCGGGGCGAACACAAGGTTCGCCCCTACCTTTCCGCGTTTATGCTTGAAAGCCGGTTCCTCCCTTATTGCGCAGGCCTCTAAGAAGAACCGACTGTTCGATGCGGCTTTCGTAATCCCGCCTGAAATGCTTCAGCGTGTCGAACAGCGGAACCGCCGCGGCCTGGCCGAGACCGCATAACGAAGACAACGTCATGACCTGGCCCAGATCCTCCAGGATCCGTATGTCGTTCTCTTCCCCGTCGCCGCCCGCCAGGCGCCCGAGGATTTCGAGCATGGCCTCGGTCCCGTCGCGGCACGGCGTACACTTGCCGCAGGATTCTTCGGCCAGGAATTCGGTATTCCGCAGCATGATATCGATCACGTCCCGGCTTTCGTCGAACACCGTAACGGCGCCCGAACCCAGAACTGTTTCATAGGATAGTGGAGTATTAAGCATTGACGCGGGCAATATTCTTCCGGTAGCGCCTCCCACCTGTACCATCTTGACATCGGCGGCCCCGGCGAGATCCAGAACCAGCTCGGACAGCGGGCTTCCAAGCTCCAGTTCATAAACGCCGGGATTTTTCACGTCTCCGCTGACGGAAAAAACCTTGGTTCCCCTGCTTTTTTCCGTGCCGATTCCCCGGAACCACTCGCTGCCGTTCGAAATGATCGCGGGGATATTCATCAGAGTTTCCACGTTGTTGACAACCGTAGGCTTCCCCCAAAGGCCCGCGGAAACCGGAAACGGGGGTTTGCAGCGCGATTCGCCGCGCAGCCCTTCAACGGAGTTAATCAGGGCCGACTCCTCGCCGCAGATATAGGCGCCGGCCCCTTCGCGGAGCTCGATCTCCATTTTCTGCAGGTGGCCTTTCTTCTTCGCCTGTTCGATCGCGCCCATTAATAAAGGGAGAAGAAAACGGTATTCGGCGCGTAGGTAGATAAAGGCCCTGGGAGCCCGGATCGCGTAGCAGGCGATGGCCAGCGCTTCAATCAGAGTGAAGGGATCGTGCTGCAGGATATATCGGTCCTTGAATGTGCCGACTTCGCCTTCGTCGGCGTTGCAGATGATGTACTTTTCCTCGTCAGGATTAGCCCGGGCCATTTCCCACTTGCGCCCGCACGGAAATCCCGCGCCGCCGCGGCCGAGCAGTCCCGAGGCAACGACCTCCTCGACGACGCCCATCGGCTTCAAATGCTCGTGCGCTTTTTCCAGGGCGGCGAAGCCCCCCTCGTTTTCGTACGTTCTTATGTTCCGGGGGTTGATGCGGCCGCAGTTCTTTAAAACAACCTGTTTTTGCACTACAGTCCTCCTCCCGGCTGGTAGGATTTCAGAATTTTGGCTATCTTCTTCGGCGTCAGGTTTCCGTGAACGTCGCTGTTGACCAGCATGGCCGGAGCCCGGTCGCACGCGCCTATACAGTTGGCCAGCTCCAGGGAAAACATACCGTCCGGCGTTGTTTCTCCGGGTTTTATGCCGAGCGTGTCCTCAATACACTCGAGGATCTTGCGGGAATTTTTCACGTAGCAGGGCAGGCTTTTGCAGACCCGGATGACATATTCGCCGGTCGGCCGGGTTGAAAGGAAGGAATAGAACGTGGACACACCGTATATGTCGCTCAGGGACAGATCCAAGGATTGGGCGGTGTCGGTCATGAAGCCCTGCGACACACAGTGGAAGTTCTCCTGGCCCTTTTTCAACTCGGGCAGGAGTTTTGTACGCTTCCGGTCAAACGTCGCCTTCCGGGGCAAACCGGATTCGACCTTCGGCTCGATTTTGGCCAGGTCCGCTTCTGCAGGCTTCGACAGGGCGGTTGTCGGGCAGTAATCGATGCAGAGGAGGCAGTCGCGGCAGATTTCCTTGTCGAGTGCGTTGTCGAAATCCACGACCACCTTGGAACGGAATCCCCGGTAGGCGATGCCGAAAACCTTTTCCCCGGCGATATCGTTGCAGACGCCGACACAGCGGCCGCAAAGGATGCATTTGGACATATCCCGCCTTACGTAGGGATTGGAGTCTTCGGGCGGGTAGTACCGCGGTTTCCGCGCTCGGAACCTTGACGGACCGGCCTGGATATCCGCGGCAATGTTGTGCAGGTCGCAGTGCGCGGCCCGATAATCGTTGACGCAGGGTCCCGTATGTCCGGCCAGCAGAAGCTCTACAGTCGCCTTCCGGGCCGCAATAACTTTCGGGGTTCGGGTATGGACGACCATTCCGTCTTCAATGGGGGTGTGGCACGATCCGACCAGCCGGTTCGATCCCCCGACTTCGACGACGCATACGCGGCAGGACCCTGTCGGCCGCAGATTCGGATGATGGCACAGCGTAGGAATGTGGATCCCGGCCTTTTCGGCCGCCTCAAGAATTGTCGTCCCCTTTTCCCCGGTTATTTCTACATCGTCTATTCGGACTTTCAAGGCATCCATGCGCGTGGCCGCTCCTTTTCGGTCGATGAAATTTTCACCGCATCCAGGATGAAAATTCTCCTGAATCATAGCCCGCATTTCTCGCTAAGTTTCTACCGCGGCAGCGGAAACCTAACGAGTATGTTTGTACGAGCTTACTATGAAATAAAATAGACCGAAAACAGAAATATCGGGGCATTCCCCGAGGCTCCTGAAAACCGGGGCGGAATCAGGAAATGGAATATGCGGATCTTGTCTGCAACATGTACATGTTATGTCCCCCAGGCAGAGTTACATCTGTTGCCGGATTACAATAAGTAATTGAACTGGAACGGTTTATAAATAATTTAATCTTTGGCCCTCATTTTGCGGAATCATCGTTTATGAAAAACAGGATAGGAGAAAAATCGTTTGCAGCCCTGTGGACGGCAATCCTGGCCGCGGCCGCGGCAGCCTCGGCGCTGATACTGCCCGCCATTCCCCAGGATCCTTCATATCACAATTTTGCGGACAGCCGCCTTTTCCTCGGCATTCCCAACACTCTGGATGTGCTGTCCAACATTCCGCTGATCGTTTTGGGAGTTGTCGGAATCGTACTCTGCCGGCAGGAAGCCGACCCGAATCCGATACCGGAACTCGTCCGGCTGAAAATTATATTTTTCATAACGGTAATGCTGACCGGGGTGGGCTCGTTCATCTATCACTTGCGGCCTGATAACTTAACAATAATAGGGGATCGATTGCCGCTGTCCGTGATGTTCATGGTTCTGTACCTGGTGGTCCTGGCGGACCGCATCAGCTCCGGGATAGCCTCAGGGCTTTTGTGGCTTACCCTGGCGGCAGGTCCTGCGAGCGTCCTTTACTGGTACTGGAGCGAACTGCAGGGCGCGGGAGATCTGCGCTTTTATGGAATCATACAGCTTCTCCCGTTGCTGCTGATACCGGCAACGATGCTTCTGCAACCGCACGGAACCATAAAGAACGCCGTTCTATGGAAGGCTTTCGCCTGGTACGCACTGGCTAAAATTTTTGAATTTCTGGACGGGCAGATTTTCTCCTGGACCGGCTTCGTCAGCGGGCACACGCTAAAGCATCTTTGCGCGAGTATAGCTGTTTACCAATTGCTGGCTGTCTGTAAAAACCGTTGCACGTTAAATGTTGCACGTTGAATGTTAAAAACAAAAAGATCGTTACAGGTTAAAAGCAAAAGCGTTGTTGAACGTTGGAACGTTGAACTTAAAACCTCTAACGTCAAACGTGGAACGTGCGAACGTGGGATGACGGAATGCGGTCTCTGACGGGTCGCTGGTCGATATGTTGTCGGGATGCGCTTTGGCCTGGAAAAATATTAGAGATTATGCCGCTGCAGGATGGTTGCACGTTAGTACGTTTAACGAAAAAAAGGATGCATTCCTTATTTAAATACTTTATTCTTTGACGTTGGATTATTAAGAAGTTTAATAGTTTCTTCAGCATGACTTGTGGGTAAAAGCTGATTTATTATTGTTTTGGTAACTTATAGGTATTAAAAGGGATTCATTTATAGACTCCATTTTTAAAATCCTCGTTTTAAGGTTTATCCTTTCGAAATAAGGATTTTTCCCAAACGTTCCTTCTCTGAATATTTCTTCGCCGGCCTGATGCCGGCCTTGATGGGAAGTTCGAGCTGAAGATCAAGGTAAAGGACCATTCTATGTCTACGAATCGCAAATTCTTTCAGTCCATGTCCGCGGCGGACATCACGGATCTTCCTTCAGCGCTCGAGTATCTGGAGACCGTTCCCAACCAGCTTCTCAGGATCCGCAAACCGGTGGCCCCCTACTGCGAACTTGCGGGCGTCTATAAAAAAATCGGCGCAGGCACTCCGGTGGCGCCCCCCACGCAGCCCGGTCCTGCCGTGCTTTTCGAAAACCTTAAAGGATACGACATCCCCGTGGTTACGGGCATGCTGGCGACACGGGAACGCACCGCGCTGCTTGCCGGAAGCACGCCGGAGCGCCTGCCGCAGGTCCTCCTGGATGCCGTTAAGAATCCGATCGCACCGGTAACGGTGTCGCAGAACGATGCGCCGTGCCAGCAGATCGTCCACGGCGGCCCTGTCGACATCATGAAAACGCTGCCGGTTCCGACCGTCACGCCTCTTGATGCGGGGCCGACCTTCTGCATTGCCATGCTATACGCGGCGGATCCCGAGACGGGGGAAGAGGACGTCACGATTCACCGGATGTGCGTGCAGAGCGCGGATGAAATCAGCGTTTATTTCATAACGGGAAGGCACATCGATCACTACCGTCAGAAAGCCGAGAAGATGGGCAAACCGCTGCCTGTTTCCGTCAATATCGGGCTGGACCCGATGATTCACCTGACTTCATGTTTCGAAGCGCCGACCACGCCCATCGGCTTCAACGAACTTGGCATTGCCGGCGCCGTCCGCAACCGCCCCGTGGAAATGGTCGACTGCGTCTCGGTCAGAGCGAAATCGATCGCCCGCGCCGAAATCGTTATCGAAGGGGAGATTCTGCCCGGCAGGCGCATAGCCGAGGACATCAATACAGGAAAAGGACTCATGATGCCCGAGTTTCCGGGCTATATGGGAAAATCACAGCCTGCGCTTCCGGTTATGAAGGTCTCGGCCATCACGCATCGGAAGAAGCCTATTTTCCAGACGCTGGTAGGCCCCGGGCTGGAGCATGTCAATCTTCTCGGGATTCCGACCGAAGCCAGCATCATCCGGCTCCTGGAGGACAGCATGCCGGGACGGCTTAAAAACGTGTACTGCCATCCCGCCGGCGGAGGGAAATACCTGGCCATCCTGCAGGTCCGCAAGAACAAGCCTACAGACGAGGGGCGGCAGCGGCAGGCCGCGCTGACGGCATTTGCCGCATTTGCCGAGCTTAAGCACATTATTCTCGTAGACGAAGACGTCGACATCTTCGATACCGACGACGTGATGTGGGCTATGACCACGCGCTACCAGGGGGATGTCAGTACGGTTTTTGTCCCGGACGTATTCTGCCACGTCCTCGATCCCTCCTCGTCTCCCGAATTCCGCCCGGCCAGCCGCACACCGGGCATCGCATGCAAGACAATTTATGACTGCACCGTGCCGTACACTCTCCAAAAGGATTTTCAAAGAGCTGAGTTTATGGATGTTCGGTTAGAGGATTATTTGGACTAAAAGGGTGATGAATGTTGCACGTTGAACGTTACACGTTGCACGTTAAAAGCAAAAAGATCGTTGCAGGTTAAAAACAAAAGCTTCGTTGAACGTTGGAACGTTGAACTTCAAACCTCTAACGTCATACGTTGAACTGTTTTATTTTTCACCGAACATCTTTTCGTAGGTCGCGTTGTTTGCCGCCTCGAACATGAAAATCGGTGTATCGATGCGCGTAAAGGTAACGGGGCAGTGTTCGATCCCTTTGGGCACAAATATCAGGCATGTTTTTGTCAGGATATGGGTTTCTCCCCCCATATGAAATTCTATTTCCCCTCCGAGCTCGCGGGGATAATTCCTGTTTGTTCCCCCGAATCCGATCACTTCGTCGAAATCGTGGCTGTGCGGCAGTTCAATACTGACCGGCTTGCCTCCCGGCAGACCCCATAGAATCTCGCAGCCGACAAACAGGGGGCATCCGGGCACTATCTTGTCCATAATTCCAAGCAGCATGGTCCGATCCAGTATCCTGCCCTCTTTTGCCTGGTCCTCCATCGCCTTGACCATCGCCTCCGGTTCCGGAGGCATTAGATCCTCGGTTACAATGTACTTTCTATACTTAGACTCGGCCATATTCCAGTTCTCCGGTCATATAATTACTGTTGCACGTTGCACGTTACACGTTGCAAGTTAAAAGCAAAAAGATTGTTGGAATGTTAAAAACCCGTTGTTGGTTTATGAATCAGCAAAGCAAATCCGCAACGTGCAACGATGCTTTTTGTTTTTAACGTGTAACGTTCAACGTGTAACCTGCAACGGTATTTTATTCACTTCCATAAGTCCCTGCATCGTTTCATACGGCTGTGCGCCGACCAAACGGCTCTGGTTTAAGATGAGGGTGGGAACAGCGGTGATCTCCAGGGCTTGCGACACAGCCCAATCCTCGTCTACGGCCGCTTTGAACGCCCTCCTGGTCAGCACTTCCTCGGCCTCCTCCCCGGGGAGGCCCACGGATGCGGCCAGTTCCGCCAGAAGGTGAATTTCGCCGATATTTTTGCCGCCGGCAAAGTAAGCCCTGAAAACAGCGTTATGAAACGGTTCGCCCTTGCCCCTGGATTCCGCCCAAAGCCCCAATTCCTGCGCCAGGCGGGTGTTGTATAAACGATCGTGTTCTTCGAACGGCAATCCCAGGTCCTGCGCCGTCCGGCGCATGCGCTGCATGGTACCTTGAATATCCATGGGGCGGCCCGCAAAAAGCTGCTCGAAAGTCATTCCCTCTTCCGGGGTTTCCGGATGAAGTGGAAAAGCCCGCCATCGAACGGCAATATCGTATTCCCTGGTAAGTTTTTCAATACGCCCGGTAATGAAATAGCACCAGGGTCAGACATAATCGGAGAATATTTCAAGACCCGCTGCTTCGGCCATCCTCACCGGCTCCCTTCTTTAAACCGGGCAAGTAAATCGCTTAAGACTTTCCATGTACGCGACAGGATCCCGCTCCAGGAGATCGTTGTGCCCGGCATTCGAAATGAACAGCGCTTCTTTTTCCCGGGCTCCCGAAAGCGAATAGAGGGCTTTGCCTTCTTCCACCGGAATGATGGAATCGGCCTCGCCATGGATAATTAATGTAGGAATGCGAACTTCGGCAATTTTCAGGTCGTTGCCGAATCCGATCGCATCCGCAACATCCTTAAAAAGGCCGGACAGCCCTATCCTCTCCAGCTGCCTTCGAACCGAGGCGAATCCGCTTTCCACAATCAGGCCTTTAAACCCGGACGGGTGCCGGTAAGCCGTTTCGATCGCAGGAGCGCTCCCAAGCGAACGTCCCATGACGAAAAGGTCCCCCGTAAGATTCATGCTTTGCACGAAAGAGCGGAATCCTTCAAAAACAGGGTCCGTATCGCGAAGAATGCCGCTGCAGGTAGGGCTGCCCCCGCTCATACCGTATCCCCTGTATTCCGCGACGAAAAGATTCAGGCCCTGTTCCCGGTATAAAGGCGCCACATAATCGTAATCCGCCGCGGTTTCCCCATTTCCGTGAAAAAAGAGGATGTTGGGGCCGTCCGGCCGGGCTTTGAAAAAGCGGCATCCAAGCTGAACATCTTCAGCCGCGCGGATGAAATGGTTTATTGCATCCTGCCGGTCCGGAGCGGCTTTTGGGTGCGGGAACAATAATCTTCCGATCACCTTGGGGTGATCCAGAAATTCCGCCCCTGCACGCAGATCAATCATAGCGACTCCAATCTGAAGGAGCAAAATAGCATAAAACCGTTGCAGGTTAAAAGTTACACGTTGCAGGTTAAAAACAAAAAGCGTCGTGGAACGTGCGAACATGAGATGACGGAGTGCGAGCTCTTATGGGTCGCTGGTCGATATCTTGTCGGGATTCGCTTAACCTGGAAAAATAAAAAAGCCGTTGCAGGTTAAAAGTTACACGTTGCACGTTAAAGGCAAAAGCTTCGTTGAACGTTGGAACGTTGAACTTAAAAACCTCTAACGTCAAACGTTGAACGTGCGAACGTGAAAGGATGGGGATCGATCTATGATGAATCAGAGGTTGATACGTTGTCGTAATGCGTTTCGACCTGTGAAAAATAAAATCTTTGAACGTTAAAAGAAAAAAGCGTCGTTGGAACGTTTCAACGTTTTACGATCTTTTTGTTTTTAACGTGCAACGTTTAACGTGCAAACGTGCAACGTTGTTATTGATTCGGCAGCTTCATTTGCGTGAAGCCCGTGATGTTCACGTCGCGAAACATCGGTGTCGCCGGAGGCAATAATTCCGGCTGCAGAAATTCCACGTCGAAGTTGTAGCCCCGGCTCGGCGGAGAATAGACGTTGGTGCAGCATTTGTAGGTCCCTACCGCCTGGCGGTTGTAGTACAGGCTGACGATGGACCCGCGGTAATTCAACGTGTGGCCGCCCCAGTTTTCCAGGTAACGCAGGAAATTGTGCACGCCGCCGTCGGTGCCGAAGTCGTAGTCCGTGCCGGCAATGTGGGGAAATGGTTTCCCCTTGCCGGAAATGACGGCCGTGCGGTACCACGTTGTCTGGGCAATCCGGCCGGGAGTGGTCCAGGAATTGCCGAGTTCGTGCGGGCGATTGAATGAATACTTGTCGTTCCAGGAGTTCGAAAGAAAAGTAACGGCGTCGGCGATCACCGAAGCGGCGACATGATACCCGTCATAATTTCCTCCCTGAACGTTGTAATCCCCCTGAACATACACGGGATTTTCCGAAACGACAGCCAGCCCGTAATTGATTCCGTCGCCGTTCGCTCCGAGATTGATGACGGAGCCGTTAACCAGTTTCATCGCGCGCCGGAAAAGGACGGGGCGATTCTTCCTGGCTATATCCACGTCGACGGCGGTCCAGGGGCGGGCGTCCGCGTTGAGCGGAGCAGCCGCTCCCGGAGGCAGTACCGGCGTCGCACCGTATACGTCGAACACCCCGTTTCCGTTGACATCCTCCCCTTCATCCAGGCTTCCGTTCGGCACACCGTTGGCGGCATCCGTAGCATTAACGAAATCCTCGAACCCGTATTCGCCGGTTTCGTCGCCGGCCGCGTCCTGGTTGGTTCGCCTGTCGGAGAAATAGACTACGTATCCCGTCGTATGGATCGCATTGGCGCCGCTTGCGCCTATCTCGCCGCGGAACCAGCGGGCCAGGTTGGCGACATCAACTTCCACATAGTGCATCACACCGCCGAGAAACGCATTGTAATTGCCCGATAAGGCGCCTGTATCACGAAAGGTTGCCTCGCGCGCGTCGTATAAAACATTCGGCCAGAATTCCGTGCCGCTTCCCCCGCATGCCGCGTCCGGATTGTCTTTCAGCCGCTGGAGACGGATGACGGCATCCGGCTGGTCGCTGCCGCAGGCGGCTCCCGCCAGGTTGCGTCCGGCTATGCCCAGAGACAGGATTTCGTTTGTTACGTCCAGCCAGTTGTGACCTTCATCCTGCATCTCAATTTTGATATAGCCGCCTATTAAATCCGTTCCATCCGTACTTTTGAAATCACCGTCATGATCGGTGTCCGCCACTGCATACGGTGTATTGGCGCCGTCGGGTGCGGTCCCCGTCAACTGGACGGGTGCTGTCCCTTCGATCGTCGGCAGATTCTGGATGTCCACCGGATCATCGGAAAGAACGATCCTGAGGCTTGTATCTTCACGGGCGAAAAAGCGCTGCTTCAATATTTCGGGTTTGGCGGCCGCTTCCCCGACTTCGGGCCGTCGGATAATGTCGATCGGTTCGGCCCCCATACTGACCAGGGGTAGCTCCATTTCACGGGCGCCCGTGCGGCCGTTTCGTATATTTCCGTTATAGGTTCCGATGGAGAGATTGGTCCAGGTCGGATCGTTCTCGGCCGAGCCGAGCGTTCCTACAAGACTTCCTTCGCTTTTTGTGAGGTTCCTGTAGACATTGGGAGCCTTGGCAACTCTAACCGTCCCGTCTTCGCAGAGGTTATTGTTTACCAGATGTGTACGGATGACCTCCCCCACAGCCGTCACCCGGTCTTTCATGGTCAGGGTGCTTCCGTTTCCCTGCGACAAAAAGAGGTTTCTGTTCGTATGCACCCGCCCGCCGAAGTTGAAATCCGGTCCGGCATGAAAACTGAGATCGGTTTCCGAAAAGATACCGAATTGGAATACAGGCACGGCAACGGTCTGAAGGCTCCGGCGCATCCGCACTTCGCTCCCGGAATTGGCGCGGACCGTCGTGGATATCGTATAGGGCGTGATCAGGCCTACAAGTCCTTCATAAGGCCCAGAGGGAATGGTGCGCTGCTCTTCGTCGGGCCTCCCGCCGGAAACAGGAAAATCGATCCGGTAGCCCGATTCGCCGTTGGGCGAAATGAATTCCAGGCCGGCTATTTCCGGAGGATTCTGGGTAAGCGCGTTAATCTGCTCTATCGAAGGCGCGTAATTGTTCTCGAAAAGGATCCCGAGATCCGACGTAAGCTGTTCCAACCCTCCAAGAGCTCCATAGAAAGCCCGGTTCTGTTCGCGGTCGATTCCTATGAGCCCCTGGTCGGAATTGATCGACACGATGAATCCTTCAAGAAGAGCTCCGAGCAGCACCAGTATCAACAGGGTGCTGATCAATGCAATACCTTGCTGGTTTTTGATTTTCATATGCGTATACCAATTTAAATATAACGGTCGATGAAAGAAAGGCTCCTGAGGCTCACCTGCGTCGTCAGGGACCTTCGCAGGAACTCGCCGGTGTTTTTGATTACCGAGCTTGAACGGCCCGAGAGGTGCAGGTTGGCTTTCCGGATCTGGTTTGGAGAGTTGGGGGGTACCGGCGTCTCAATATCCGTTGGATTGGTGACGCCGTCGACTAGATCGTATGTCAGCTGAAGGTCTTCCAGGACCAGCGCAACCGCGTTTCCGCTGCGGTTGTTGACCCGGCGGACAAGCCGGGGAGTGTTGGGGTCGGTTGTATAATCAAGATAATAGGAAATGAGCCATACCCGCATCGCCGTAGTCGGAGGGAAGCCTCCGGCGTTCCTGATCTGGGTGATGTTTCCCTGGGAGGCATTAGGCTGGTTCAGGTTCATGGGATCGCCCGGTTCGAAGAACATCTGCTGGCCCGAAACCCGCGTGACATATTGCAGGGTATTTCCCAATGCATTGCTGAAAGCGATCAGATCCCCCGCACGGATTTCGTGGGAAACTCCCGTAATGGGAATGGACGCGTCCACCGTCGCACTGGACCCGTCGAAAGCAATGGACGAGAGCGGAGCGTCTTCCAGAGACAACGTGCTGTCCGCGAATAAAATATTCACTATATCCGTAGCCTGTCCGAATCCCGCCGGACCCAATCCCGCACCGGGATTTACCGCGGCGATGTTCACGGAATCGAAAACCAGATTGGAGCCCGGAGGCCCGGGCCGGACTACGGAAGCAGCCCCTATCCCCGACGGGATGGGAATCCCGCCGGTAGGTATATTCCATCCGGCGCTCATAAAATCGCCGGCCAGCATGTTCATGCCTGCGCGCAGGTTCTGTTCCAGGTCCGCCATCACTATCGCCTTTTGATTTAAATCCATACTGCTGTTGAAAGCGCTGATTGCACCAGCCATTAGAACCAGTGTAATGGTTATCGCTATCAGCACTTCCACCGCGCTGAATCCCTGTTCCGTTTTCATAGAAACCTTCTTAACCCGCATTTCTCACAAAGTTACTACTGCGGCGGGTTATGCAAATGAAGAAATGTAGGTAACCAGTTCATATTTGCGATTTAAATGACCTATCTTGTAATCGATGATGATGCGGATCCGGCGCAAATTCGTGCTGAGATCGGTTATCTCCACTTCCCGGGAAAAACTGCTGAGGGGCACTTCGATATCGTCTTCGGTGCCCAGCTGGTTGTCGGGACCGGGAAGCTTTTCGGCCTCCTCCGCACCGTCATCCGCCGTGTTGACCAGTCCGTCAGGGCCCGGATCGCGTATGGGCTGAGCGTCGTCAAGAAATACTCCCCCTTTGCTGACGTTTCGTACGGCATTCCAGACGATGATTCGGGTATCCCTGGATGTAAAAACGGATTCGATTGCCTCCGAAGCCTTTTCCTTGGCGATCTGATGATAATGAGCGGTTGTTACAATAATCATCCCCTCCGAGAAAGCCGTAGCAAGCGCCAGCAATCCGCCGGTGAGGATAACCAATGCAATCAGGGCTTCAAGCAGTGTGAAGCCTCCGCCGTCTTTAATGATGATTTTTTTATCGGACATGTATTCTCCCGCTAGTGCATCCATTCGGACCCCGTCCATTGATAACCGCGAATCCTGCCCGTGGATCCCAGGATAGTGACGGCGCGGGCCGTTTCCGGCCGGCCTTCCATACCGAGAAATAGGGAACCGTTAATAGGGTTTCCCTGATCGTCGATCAGGGATCCGTCGCTTAAAAACATCAACGGGTCCTCGCCGCCAAAATCCACGGGGCTGGAATTTCCGAAAGAATCGGGACTGTCCGGAATGCCTCCAAAAAGCATAAAACGGAATTGGTTGGTTAAAATCAGCGTATTCAGTACCGTCTCGCCATTGGGAACATCCAGTTGAACCAATTGAATTGTCTTGTCGTCGGGAAAGCGGATTTCTATCGCCCGGCGGTGTCCCACGGCCCACTGCCTTGCCCGTCGCAGTTGATCCACGATCTGGTACATCGATCTGTTCGCATACATGGAGGGCATGACGGAATTTACGCTCAGGACGGCGAACCCGCAAATTGTACACACTAGAGCTATGACAATTAACAGCTCCACCAGGGAAAAACCCGAATGCCGATTCCCGAGATTTCCTTCATGTGTCATTTCATCCTCATAAACTTCTGTGAAATTACGTCGATAAAGTACTTACACATACTGCTTAAAAACGGACAACGCGATCAAAATGCCTGACTGAATATTTATAGTCACCCCCAACACGCAAAATATAGACACTTATCGGCCGAACTGCACTTTCCAATTATCTATATTATAAATTTATTATAATTAATGTGATTCGGGTCACCGGCTTGTATCTTTTTATAACAGCCGTTTCATGTTGAACGTTCACGTTTAAACATAGAACCGTAGCACGTGCGAACGTACTAACGTGCGAACGTGATAGGATGGAATTCGTTCTCTGATGGGTCGATGGGGCTGCGTTCTCGTGATTCGTTTTGGCCTGGAATGAAATAATATAAAAACCGTTGAACGTTAAAATAAAAAAGCTTCGTTGGAACGTTTCAACGTTTAACGATCTTTTTGTTTTTAACGTGCAACGTGTAACCTGCAACGTCCAACGAAGTAGTACTTTTGTGATCTTCATCACTGAAGAAAATTCCAATTCCCATACACTAGCCTGCATAACATTGTGCATGCGAGGTGTCTATACTACCTAAATACCTATTCGAAGAAGATATGTTTTTTTACTAATTTGATCAGGATCCCCAGCCGATATGAAATAAGGCGAGGTTTATCTCATGACAAAGGAAAAGACCAAAAAAACGGGAGATCCCGGTTTCTTTCTTACTGAGCTTTTAATTACAATTACGGTGATGGCGGCGCTATCGGCAGTGGCGGTCCCCATGCTTTCCTCTTCCATGCGGAGCATGCAGCTGGCCGCCGATGCCCAAAATATCTCATCAACACTGGCGGCCGCGAGACTGAACGCCAAATCGCTCATGACTCCCTACAGGATAGCGTTCGATCTGGATCACAATGAGTGGCAGTTGGAAAAATTAAACCGTGCTGCCGGAAACTTTGAACTCCAACAGGATGTTTATCAGCTGTCCAGCGGCATAACGAATAGCGGAATCACATTTTTAAAAAATTCCGGATCTCACCCGGGAACATTTCCAAGTCAATCCTCGAGAACCATCACATTCAATTCCCGGGGCATACCGATAGACAATAATAATGTGCCGACATCGAACAATATTGTTTATCTCTCAAAATCCGGCACCGATCTTGCAATCAGTGTCTCCCTGACCGGTAAAGTAGAGGTTTGGAAGGAAGAAAATGGCCGATGGAATGTTCAGTAAATATAAATATCTACAGGTTTCCACTCATGATTGAAGGAGTTCGCAATGCATAGAAAATTGTCCGAAGATTCCGGAATAGGCTTGGTGGAATCCTTAATGGCAATTCTTATCCTCCTCGTGGGGCTCCTGGCCATGGCACAGGCACTCACCTTCAGTGTTTTGGCCAGTAAAACCCACGGTCGCGACGCCGCTAAAGTAACGACGTCCGCTAACGATAAGATGCAGGAGTTGACAGGTCTCCAGTTTAACGACACAACCACCGATGTTACGGTTAGTCCCCCATACCCGGCGACAGGTTCCGGGCTCGCAGCCGGAGGAAGTATTCCACCCACGGCGCCCGTAGCAGGGTATGTGGATTATCTCGACTCTTCCGGCCTCAGGACAGCGGCCGGCAATGCATTGTTCACCCGCCAGTGGCAGATCATCGACGATCCAGCGGGCGGCGAACTGAAAAGAA